>CAZXAF010000024.1:0-12738 GCA_964638905.1 uncultured Dehalococcoidia bacterium | reverse complement strand
TGCCCGGACACCGACATGTCGGTGAGCGTGACCAAGGACGACCCCATCGACGTGGGAGTCAGCGAGAGCACGACGTTCCCGGTCACTCTCCACATCACCAACGGTAACGTTGCTGCCGACGCCCAGGTGAACCTCCTGCTGAAGTCGGACGTCTCCGACCCGGCTGACAAGTGCGTGGCGCGCTGGAACCCGTTGCCCGACGACGGTTACATTGAGGAGGTCGTCGATGGCGTGCTGTACAGCATGATCGAGCGCGTCGAGCCCGGTCTCGCGGCCGACGAGGTGCGCGATGTAACCCGCACCTACACCATCCACTGCAATGCCAAGTGCGACCACAGCATCTTCCTCGAGGCCTCTGCCGTACCCAAGCCGCCGGTGCATGATGAGTACCTCTCCGACAACGTCCACAAGCAGTGGATCGACATCGAAGCCTGGGTATACACCGACGTCAAGAAGATCAGCTTCGAGGCCCTCAGCGCGCCGACCGACATCGACGTCAGCGAGGACGGCACCATCTCACTGCGCTCGGTGGTCCACAACAACGGCCCGTGGGAGCCGGTGGACGTCCAGGACGAGATCCTGGCCTTCGCGCCGGCTGACTGCGAAGTCACGCCCGACAGTTGCACTGTGGACGTCGCTGACCTCGCGGTGAGTGTGGACGCGGTCATTGACTGCGACTTCACCATCCACTGTTCGGCAGCCAGCACGCACCAGTTCGACTTCACGAACAACGTGACCCTGGTGGCGGCCGATCACGTGGCCGAGGTGGACACCCAGAACAACAGCGCTGCCCTCTCCGTGGTGGTCAACGCCTGGGAGTACGCCGACATCGAGATCATCGACCAGTACTTCGACAACCCGCCGGACACCATCGACATCAGCGAGGACGCGGTGGTCACCCTGGTGAAGGTGCTGAAGAACAACGGAGCATCCGCGGTGACGGTGGCCATCGACAAGTCGGCGTCCGCTCCGCCTGACTGCACCATCGACCCGACCAGCCACAGCGAGCAGGTCGCGCTGGCTGGCGGCGAGGAAAAGACGGTGAGCGAGGAGTTCACCATCCACTGCATCGCGCCTAGCTTCCACACTTTCACCGTGGACAACGTCGTCAGCGGGCCCAAGGATCCCCACGTCACTGACATCAACGAGGCCAACAACGTGGCCCAGGCGCAGCTGACGGTGGCGTCCATCCTCCACGTGGACAAGGCCGTGGTTGACATCGACTTCGGTGCCGACCCGCTGCTGGTCGTGCCCAGCACGAGCAACGTCCTCTCGGTGACCGACACCGACGATAGCTCCCACGACGTCGACATCGAGAAGACCGCGACGCTGACGCAGACCGCCGGTCCCGTCGTGTGCGATGTCGACCCGCCGAGCCAGGTGGTGCAGCAGTTCGAGCCGGCCGGCATCAGCTACGAGACGCTAGATTGGGACCTCCACATGAACCTGGCTACCCACCTGGGGGAGGAGACTTGGTGCGAGCTGGAGTACACCGTCAGCAAGGCTCCCAAGGACGCGCACGTAGTGTTCGACCAGCCGGCCATTGCCAGCGCGACCCTGCTCGTCTGCGGCGACACCGACGCCGACACGGTTCCGGACAACTGCCCGGTCGGCGACGACAACTGCGACACCGTGCCCAACCCGGACCAGACGGACTCCGACGGCGACGGCCTGGGTGACGCCTGCGACCAGAGGCCCGAGCACGACGTGACTGTCAAGCACTGCCTGAAGTTCGGGCCGGCGCCGGCGAACATCAGCGACACCGGCGGCACCTACATGTGGGTGGTCTGCGAGATCGGCAACTCCATGGACTACCCCGAGACAGTCGCCATCGCGCTCAATGTGATCGGCGTTCCCGCCGGCTGCGACCAGATACAGCAGATCGTCCTGCCCGGCCAGGACGCCTTCGAGTTGGGGGCGCTGGAGCAGAAGTGGGTGCTCTACCGTGAGCGCTACGAGTGCCATGAACCGGCGGTAGAGAATGTATACACTCTGGACGTCCAGTTCTGTGTCGACCAGGTGCCTCAGCCGTTCGATGACGACGGCGACACCGTCGCCGATGAGGACCCCATCGACGGCATAGACAACGACAGCGACAGCCTGGCCGACGAGGACCCGCCGGAAGGCGACGGCTCCGGCGACTGCCACGAGCAGCAGAAGCTGCTGACCGTCCACCAGCCATAGGCTGTAATGCCCTCAGGTAACGGCGACGCCAGGCCGCTGGGGCTGAGGCCCCTTAGCTGCGCTCAGGGCCCCAAAGCCGCCTGCCGTCATTCTGAGCGAGGCTGAGGCCCTTCCCTGCGCTCAGGGCGACAACGCCGCCTGCCGTCAACCTGAGCGAAGCGAAGAATCTCAGCCGGAGTTATGTCGCCATATCTCGGAGAACAGTACAACCCAGGCCTTCGCTCACGCGCGGAAGCGAAGCACATAGCGCCTGGGCCGCCAATTATTCGCGTTTCTTGCTTCCTGCGTCGTAACCTAGGGCCACTCGCCAGCGTTTTGTTAAATATGGGGGCGCTTATGCGCCAGCACCTGTTGAAATACATGAGTCCCGTCTGGTATAATCCCGCCGAACTCATAGGTTGCACATCGAGCATAGTGACGATACATGAGCAGCGAGCGAGCGACACGAGACGCTGGCTAGCTGCGGGAGGCAAGTGCTATGAAGTTGACCAGAAGAATGCTGACCCTCGCGGCCCTGGCAGGGGGAATCATAGCGGGGGCCGTGATGCTGGCGATGTGGCTGGCGGGCGGCTCTAGCGGAGCCGTCCTGGCCAATGGGGCGCCGGTCATCGTTGGCTTCGACATGGACCCCACGGGCACTCCGGCCAACAGCTGCCCCGACGATGGCACCAACTGCACGCTGGGCACCATCCAGGAGTGCAAATATATAGCGTCCCCCGGCGAGGTCACGTTCGACGTCTTCCTGGACGGCCTCCCCCTCGGCGAGAGCATCCTGGGCTTCGGCTACGTAATCGGCGAGGACGACAGCCAGTCCGTTGGCCTGGTAACCGACTGCGATCACGAGGACGCCACCATCAACCTGATAGCCCAGCCGGGAAGCTCGACCCTGAGTTTCAGCGGCCTATGTAACGGGACGGTCTCGGTGCTGGGCTACAGCGCCCAAATGGGTGACCTGGGTGCCGCCGAGTGGAACACGCCATACACCCAGGGCACCCTCGGCCGCTACACCGTGGACGTCGCCTCGAACGGGCTCTACTTCCTGACCCTGAACGAAGTCCTCCTCGGCAACGACGGCTCCAATGACCTGTGCACCACCTACGAAGGCGGCTGCGAGTTCCACGACGGCACCCTCCTCGGGCCGGGCGGCTACTACGGCACCATCGCCGTGGGGGAGCCCTGCCCCGTCTACGCCGACGTCTACATCGATAGCCAGACGGTGTACGCGGACGACTGCAGCACCCCGATCACCGAGATGCCCGTCAATACGAACACCGATGTCTGCCTGCGCAAGGTCCTTCGCCAGGAGCAACAGCCCACCCTTGATGTCAGCGTCACGCCCAGCGTTCCCACCCCGCCCACCGGCTGCACGGCGGTCTGGCAGAGCGGCGACCTCACAGCCACGCTGCCCATCAACACGGACGTGACGGCCGACGAGATATACAGGCTCAACTGCACTACGCCCAGCACCCACAGCTTCGGCTTCAGCAACACCGTCGCCATCACCACCGGCGGCATCGTGGACCCCAACCGGAGCAACGACCTCAATATCCCCGTCAATAAAAACATCGACGTTACCGCCGTTTCGGACATGAGCCTCGCCCAGGCGGCGTTCGAGAACGACTGCTTCACTGCTTTGCCCGTGCCTTTCGAGATCCCCCAGGGCACCAACTACGACATCTGCGTGGTGAAAACGATCACCAACGGCGGCCCCTACACCACGGGCACCGTCGACGTGAGCTTCAACCAGTCGGGGACGCCGCCGGCGGGCGGCGACTGCACGATAACCCGCACCAGCGGACCCACCACCGCCGGCATCAGCGGGGTGTCAGGTTATGTGTACGAGCACTGGAGGCTCCGCTGTAACAACACCGACACTAACCGCGACTTCATCATCAGCAACGCGGTCACGGTGACCGAGCCGCACGTCACCGATCCCGACGGCATCCCCGGCGACACCGACCAGCTTACCGTCACGGTGGACGTGACCGCCACGGCCGACGCCCAGATCGCGAGCTGGGTCTGGCCCGACGAGATGCCTAGCGTCCCCGGCAACCAGAAGCTCGTCGTGACCGGCGTAGCGGAGAACCTGGTCATCCCCGAGACGCTGGACGTCGACCCGGCCAACAGCACGTATGGAGGCGCTTCCATCGGCGTCGACATCGACTTCGCGGCTTTGATTTCCGGCGGTTGCGCCCTTGGCGTCCCGACAGGCCCGACCAGCGCGACCCTGCCGATGGACGGCACCCCCGTGAACCACAGCCACACCTTCAGCGTGACCCTGAACTCAGGCGACTCCTGCGGCGTCAGCATCGACAAGACAATTGACATCAACACCCCCGGGGTAGGCGAGAGTGATATCGGCGACAACACCGCCGGCGACGACATCGACCTGGTGCTGGACACCGACGGCGACACCGTGCCCGACCTCTACGGCAGCCTGAACGACAACTGCGACACTGTGATCAACCCCAGCCAGGCCAACCTGGACGGCGACGCTCTCGGCGACGCCTGCGACCCCGACGACGACGGCGACACCATCTGCGACCCCGGCGAGTCTGACGCCTCCTGCACCGGCTCCGACAACTGCCCCCGCATCCCCAACACCGGCCAGGAGAACCAGGACGGCGACGCCTACGGCGACGTCTGCGACTCTGACCGCGACGGCGACGGCATCAGCAACACCGACGAGACCGCCTGCGGCTCTGACCCCGACGACGACGAGAGCACCTGCGAGGTGTGCGACGGCGTCGACAACGACAAGGACGGCAGCGTCGACGAGAGCTTCCCCGACACGGACACGGACGGCGTGGCCGACTGCGTCGATTCCGACGACGACAACGACACCATCGCCGACGGCAGCGACAACTGCCCGCTCACTGCCAACCCCGACCAGCTCGACAGCAACGCAGACGGCATCGGCGACGCCTGCTCGGGCGATGACGACGGCGACACCCTGATCGACGCCCAGGACAACTGCCCGACGGTCGCCAACGCCGACCAGCTAGACACCGATGAGGACGGCGAGGGCGACGCCTGCGACGACGATGACGACAACGACGAGGTCCTGGACATCGAGGACAACTGCCCGCTGGTGATGAACGCCGACCAGACGGACACGGATGGCGACGGCCTGGGCGACGCCTGCGACGACGATGACGACGGCGACGGCGAAACCGACGACGAGGAGATCGCCTGCGGCTCCGACCCGCTGGACGCCACCAGCACCTGCGAGAGCATAGTGGCGACCCCCACACCGACAGCCACAGTCGAGCCCACTCCGGAAGCGACACCCACGGAAATACCCGTAGAGGACATTTGCACGCCGCTGTTGCCCGGCACCTACGCCGGCACCGTGCGCCTCGATGGCGTACCGGCACCCGACGGCACGGTTCTCAGGGCGCTGATCGGGGACACAGAGTGGGCCGACACGCTGGTCACGGGCGGCCTCTACGCTATGGAGATACCGGAGACAATGCCCACGGTGAAGCCCTGCTTCGAGGGCGGAACAGTCACCTTCGCGGTGGCAGGCTATGTGTGTGAACCGTCGGTACAATGGATGGCTGGCCTGCAGGCGAACGTGGACGTGACCTGCACGCTGGCAGCTCCGCCGCCTGCAGGCGTCACGCCGACCCCGACGACGCCTGCGGGCGTCACCCCAACCCCTGAGGTCACACGCACGCCTGCGGCTCCTCCGTCCACGGGCAGTGGGGGCCTGTTCGGTGGCGGCGGTGTGCCTTGGGCAACGGGCCTGGCGGCGCTGGGCGTTCTGACCATGCTGCTAACGGCAGTCGGTCTGTCCCGCGGCGCCAGGAGGCGCGTCGAATAGGAATAGAGCCAGGAGAGCGACTGAACTGAGCGAGAGGAAGGGTCCGGGGAGTACGTCTACTCCTCGGACCCTTTACCGTCTAAGCGCGCTTCTCTCTGATCTTGCTTCTATCGACGTTATCGCTATACTGGGGTCGAAGCGATGGCCCCAACCAAGGATGGGCCGCGCGCGAGGCGTGTCATCCGCAAGGAGAGCAACAGCATGAGAAGCCTGTCCCCTAGAGTCGCCCTGACCGGCGCATGCCTGGTGGCGGCCGCAGCGCTGGCTTTGGCCTTGGGCCTGGCCCACCCGGAGGGCGGAGCCGCGCAGGTGTCCACGACGTTGGGCATAGACGCCGACCCCACAGACAACAGCGCAACCTCCCTCGGTAACATCGATGCCTGCGTCTCCGTAGCCACCGGCCAGACCTTCGATGTCGACATCTTCGTAACCGATGTTGTTGACCTGAAAGGTTGGCAGAGCACCCTTACGTATGAACCCTCCGTTGTGCGGTTAGCGGAAGCGGATGTGGAGCTTTTCCTGGCCGGTGACCAAAGCGGCAGACTATTCAATCTTTCGGACCCCACGCCCGACCAGGACGGCAGCTACCTCCTTACCGTTGCCGATACGCTGTCAGGGTTCAGACACGATGGCTCGGGCGTGCTGGCCAGAGTGACGCTGGAGGCGGTGGGAGCGGGAACAAGCTTCCTGACACTGCAGGAGATCATCCTCGGCGATTCAGATGCCATGGCCATAGGAGACGTGGACAACAACGGCTGGTTCGACGGCTCCGTTGGCTACGCCCAGGTATGGGTCGATGAACCCTGCCCCGGCGCTCTCCCTACCCCTCCACCCGCTCCGTCGCCAGCCATCGGGCCGACGGCAGTACCCACCACCCCCCTCACCCCCAGTGCGGAGACAGCGACCGCGGAACCCTCCATCAGCCCCGGCACACCGGCCCCTGGCACCACGCCAGCGGCCAATGTGCCGACCGAGGAGGAAAACGGCGGTTTCCCCTGGGCGGTGGTAGCCGCCGCCATCGTTGTCGCCGCCGGCGCCGCCGTTGTGGGTGGCCTCGCACTGCGCTGGTTCTTGCGGAGAGGGTGAGCGAACGGACGAAAAGGAGCAAATTAGCTCTTCAAATCGCTAGCAGCATATTGACAATACGGCGAGAGTAGGTATGATAGGGTCGTTGTTGGGGGGAGGAGAGGATGGAGTTATCGGCAATACAGAGTGGAGGAAAGGCTATGAGAGTTGATTCTGCCAAGCAGCGTAGGTGGGACAAGGCGGCGTTGGTCAGCGCGCTGGCCCTGGTAGTAATGATATCGGGGCTCGTCTTTGTCCAGAGCGGTGCTAGAGCCGGGATGGGCGATCCCTCCTTCAACCCGACAGGAGCGGCCTACCTTGGGTCTATCGGTAACACCTCCGGCAACAGCGGCGACAACGACGACCTTATCAACGAGACCAACATGCCGGTGGAGGACCTCCAGTTCGGGAGAGCCGGCGCCTTCACTCAGTCCGAGTTCTACCCGGAGTTGGCGTCGCCAGCAACCTGGGAGGAGCCGCCTCTCGGCGCCATCGTGGGATTAATCAAATCCGACTCCACCGTTGGCCTCTTCGGCAACACCTGCAACCAAGCTATCCACGCGGGGAGCCTGCCTTCCGAATATTGGGACGATTATTTCGGCAATCCCACAGGTACTTACCCGCAGCTCACTGATATCGAAATGTACTGGGCAAGCACGGACACGTCCACCACCGTTGCCTGGGCAGACCAGTTCAAGGACAACAACGGCAACGGGTACCCGGACGGCCTAGACTCGTGGCCCGATTTCATCCTCAGAACGACAGGCCCCGGCTATACGCCGATGCGGCGGTACTGGGGCTGGGCTAGAGTGGGTAACTCAAATGTGTCCATAAACATGACAATCTTCGAGGCGGGCAGCGGCGGCGCCGATCCCTCGTGGGGCCCGTTCAGTGCAACCCAGGTCAACGTCATCGGCGACCCAGGCGCGACACCGCTCCCCAGGGAGTCTACAACCGACTACTGCACACCATCATATAACCTCATCTATACCTACGGCGTGAGCGAGGACCTCCCTGCGACCGCCGAGGATGAGTCGGGCTACGTGGTGCAGGCCAACCCGAGGTGCGGCGGCACTTACACCTTCCGCTGGCACTACGAGAGCATGCTCGACGCGGATGAAGACGGCTTCGAGAACTACCTGGACACCTGCCCCTACGACGAGAATGTGGATAACCCCAAGGAGACCCCTGGGACCGACGCGCCCAGCCCCGACATGATCGACCCCGCTTGCGACCCCGACCCCGCCGTGACTTGCTGGCCGGGTTCCCCCTACGATCTTCTCCCTCTCGCTCAGAAGGGCAACTACATCTATGACTGCGATGTCGACGGCTTCTACAACTCCTTGGACACCTGCCCTCTCGTTCCCAACGGATGCAATACCGCGGAGTGCGCGGGCACTTGGCCGTGGAACGCCGCCTGGGACCGCCAGGCCGACAGTGACGCCGACACCATCGGCGACGCCTGCGACCTACACCCCAACACCCCCGACGGCCTGAAACTTACATGGGACTACGAACAGGACGTGGAAATCGCCGGGCCGGACTGCGCTGTGGACACCGATGGCGATACGGTGTTGGACGTCGACGAGCTGGAGCTTGGCTCGAACCCCAATGACCCCGAGAGCAAACCCGAGCACGAGACGTGGGGGAACAGCTGCACGGACGACGAGGACAACGACAAGGACGGCTACATCGACGACGTCGACGGCGGCTGCGCCGCTGACAGGGACGGAGACGGCGCCAGCGACAGCGGAGAGGAAGCCCTTGGCTCCGACCCCGACGACTCTGCCAGCGTGCCCGAGGACGCCAGCGTCAGCGGCACCTGCTCGGACGGCGTGGACAACGACAAAGACGGCAAGACCGATTCCGCGGACGAAGGCTGTGCCTCGTACACCCCCACGGTAGTGGGCTCGCCCACGCCCACGGTGGAGGCCTCGCCCACGCCTACAGAGGAGGCGGGCTCGCCCACGCCCACGGTGGAGGTGGAGGTCTGCCCGCCGGTGCTGCCCGGCCTCTACTACGGGCGAGTGCTCATCGACAGCGTGCCGGCACAGAGCGGCTACCAGATCACGGCCTGGGCTGACGACCTGCAGTGGTCAAGCACCTTCGTTTCCGCCGGCCGCTACGCCATGGACGTACCGGACTTCATGCCCACGGAGACCTGCTTCCTGGGCGGCTCCCTCACCTTCAAGCTGGACGGGATGATCTGCTCCCCGGTCGATGGTGGGGACGTAACATGGGCCTCCGGCATCAACAACGTAGACCTGAACTGCACAGCGCCGGTCACGCCCACCACGCCTCCGCCAGCCACACCCACCACGCCTCCGCCAGCCACACCCACCACCCCGCCGGTCACCCCGACGACGCTGCCGCCCACCGGAGCGGGCGGACTCTCCGACTCTGACTCCGGATTGCCCCTGTGGGCGATGATCCTGGCTAGCTGGGTAGCGCTGACTACCGTGGCTGGCCTGGGAACCCTGGTGGCAGTCAAGCGACGCTAGATTCAGAATCCGCTAGTCTTCTAACTCCGGCCGCCTCGATACCTGCGAGGCGGCCGGAGTCGTTTATACGCCCAGCGGCGGCCGCTGTTGAACATATCGTCGGGTAGCACTAATCTAGTTGTAAGCACTGGCAATAGAGGAGAAGGTGAAAGATATGTGGCAAGCGGCAAAGCGATGGCCCGACGATGGTGGTGGAGCAAGGTGGAATTGGAGACCACCGCTTTCGGCGGCCAGGACATTGATCAACGCATGGAGATTGCTGGCTATCGTCGGCCTGCTCGCCGCCCTGGCAGCGGCCTGCGACGGCGGAGGCGAAGAGCCGCAGCCTGAGGGATCGCCGACGCCCTCACCAACGGGAGAGGAGTCGCCGACGGCCTCGCCGACGGAGACGGTCGCCACCCTCGCTCCCTGTCAGGCGCTCCAGGACTTCAAGAGCTACCGCTACTCCTTCAGCATGGAGATAGAGTCACCAGAGCCGTCCGAGACCCCCAGCGAGCTTGGACCGACGCCCACGGCCACCATTACGCGGGAATTCCCTCCCGGGCCTTACCTGTTCGAGTATGCATTGGAGGCCTCGTACCAGGCGCCGGATCGTTTCGAGGCCCTCATTGGCGGCGATGAAGCCAGCCAGTTACCCATGATCTTCATCGGCGACGAGGCATGGGTTCAGCTCAACAACATCTGGACGGTAAGCGCCAGCCCTGGGGTAGGCTACGAGCCGATAGGCATCTGCGAGGCGGTTCTGGCCGACCTCGATCTGTCTCTGGTGGAGCCGCAAGAAGAGAAGATCAACGACGTGGACACCCTCCACTACACCTTCTCCGACGTGTTCTCGGAAGGGGCCATGGGCAAGATCTACGGCGAGCAATCCGACATGGCCATCCTTCTGAAGAATATCGATGTGGACCTCTGGCTAGCGGAGAAGGACAACTGGCCGGTGCGCATCGACGCCAGCAGCCACGGCTTCTATGCGGATGGACGTGAGCTACGAGTGCACGTGCTGGTAGAAGTCAAAGACATAAACGCCGACATAACCATCGAGCCACCAATGTAGCAGCCCTGCCGTCAAGAAGAAGCGAAACCCCAAAGCTCGAGGCCCCAGGCGATATCGCCTGGGGCCTCGGCCTAATTTCAAACCTATCGAACGATCGCCGTCTTCTAGCTCCTCCGCCGTCTGAGCGCCCAGACAGCACTACCCATACCCGCCAGCATCAAGACCATGGCGCCAGCCAAGAACATCAGCGCAGGCCAGACCGAGGTCAGCGGCGTTAGGCCACTGCCTCCAGTCGGCGGCAGTGCCGCCGGCGTGGCAACAGGAGTCATCTCCGGCGTAGGAGGCGCCACCGTCGGCGTAGGAGGTGCCACGGTAGGCGTAGGACCTACCACGGTCGGCAGGACGGCCGGCGTGACGGCGGGCGTCGGCGTAGGCGTCGGTGTAGGCGTGGGTGTCGGCGTGGGCGTCGGCGTTGCTGTGGGCGTAGGCGTGGGCGTCGGTGTGGGGCCTACGCTGAACCCGAGCACCGCCGAATCGGCGAGCCGCACGTGCGCTTCTGCCGCGCCGATGGAGTTGGCGAACTGGAAGGTCTTGTCGCCATCTGCGTCAGCGCAGTTGATCGTCCACTCCTCTTCTATCACCACGTCGCTGCCCACGGGCAGAGTGGCTGAAGCGGGGTTGCCGGAGTCAGCCGTGGCTGTGCACCCTGACGCCTGGGAGACATCGGCGCTGCTGACGATTACGACGTCCACCGGGCCGTAGGGGCCGTAGTTGTGAAGCGTCTTGCGCAGCGTCACGGCGACGTCGGTGAGGACGGGTATCTCGTCGGGCACACCCACGAGGCTCTGGTCCACAATCTGCACATTAACCTCAGCAATCGCAGCCACGTTCAACCCCGAGGAGAAGGCGTTGTTCGTGCTATCGGTCTCCCTCACGTGAGGCGTAGTGATCTCGATGCTGTTATCGAAGGCGAAGGAGTGAGTGCTGGGACCCTCACAGATGACAGTCCACACCTCGTCTATCGTCACATCCGCGCCTACCGCCAGGCTGGCAGAAGCAGGGTTGGCCGGGTCCGGAGTGATCGTGCAGTCCGGAGAAGCGGTAGCGCTGGCAGAGATGGAAACGTTCACCGGCCCGTAGGGCCCGTTGTTGTGCAGGGTCTTGCGCAGGGTGAACTCAACCTCCTCGCCGACAGGTATCTCGTCGGGCGGATTCAACAGCCCCTGATCGGTGATCTTGACATCCGCGGAGCCCCAGACCACAACGCCGTAGTCTGTCGACAGGCTGTTGTTGTCGGGGTCGGGGTCGATGACGTGGGCTTCCTCAAAACCGCCCACCGACCCGTCGACGGTGAAGGTGTGGCTGCTGGGGTCCGTGCAGTGGATGTCCACGTTGCACTCCACCGTTTGCGGCTGGTTCACCGCCAGGACCACCTGCCGCAGGCAGAGCGAGGGCTCAGCAGTGCAGCCATCAGGCGCCACGATGGTGAAAGCGGGGGCAAGGACGGTCACCGGCCCGTAGGGCCCGTTGTTGTGTAGCGTCTGGGAGACGGTGATGGTCACGGTCTCGCTGACATCGATTTCATCCGGGCCGTCCACAGACAGGTCCGTCAGCTTCACGTCCGCCTGGGCAATGGCGTCCGTCGTCAGCCCGATCTTGGCCTTATTGTTGTCGAGATCAGTGTCATCCACGTGAGTCGTAGTGATCTCGATCTCGTTCTCGAACTCGAACTCGTGCGTGCTCGGCCCCTCGCAGTGGATCGACCACACCTCCGTCACAACTACGTCCTTGTCCGCCGGCAGACTCACCGGGTTCTCAGGACTCTGCGACACTAGACCCACTTCGCAGTCCGCAGGATCCGTAACCTTTGTGGTCACACTTACGTCCACCGGTCCGTAGGGCCCGCTGTTACGCAGGGTCTTCTCCAACGTTACCTGCACGCTCTCACTGACCGGTATCTCCTCCGGCGCGCCCACCCACCGCTGGCTCACTATCTTCACATCCGCCTTGGCGATGACAGGCACATCCAGCTCCGTGGACGCACTGTTGTTCTCAAGGTCGGGATCCTCCACGTGGACCGTCGTCACTTCGATCTTGTTCCCGAAGTTGAACTTGTGCTTGCTCGGCTCCTTGCAGTGGATCGTCCAGACCTCTTCCACCACTACGTC
>CAZXAF010000023.1:0-12895 GCA_964638905.1 uncultured Dehalococcoidia bacterium | reverse complement strand
CTCTCTCATCCGGCTGGAAGTAGCGGCCGGACTCCACGATCACGTCGTTGACCGCCGGATGCCGATCCGTTGGAAGGCCGATGAGCCGAGCCTGGACGAGGCGGCCCTCGGCTACCGGAAGGCCGGTATCCATCACCACCCGACCTTCCGCCGCCTTTACGTTCGTCAGTTGGCGCACTTCGTCCACCGCCGACTCCGGCGCCTCTTTGACCTTCACGCCAAAGTCGGCGAAGTGGGTCGCCTCGTAGGTACGATCGTAGGAGCGGCCAATATTGAGGAACGCTACCGTCATCGAGGCGAAGATGATGATGCCCAGAGCGATGATGATGGCCAGGGCCCCGAACTGAAAGCGCCGAGCCATTATGTCACGCAGAGCGAGCAGGTGGATCTTGCGATTCATCGTCCGCTGTTGCCTCCGCCGACTCCCCCTCTACCACTCGACCTCGGACGCCGCCAGCGGACTGGCGTTAGCCTCGTCGGACTGGACGCGCCCGTCGCGCAGGCGGACCACCCGCGTGCCGAGGCCGGCGATGGCCGTGTTGTGAGTGACCAGAACGCAGGTCTTGCCCTGCTCGCCGGTCAGTTTCTGGAGGAGAGCCAGGATCTGCTGGCCGGTGCGAAAGTCGAGGTTACCCGTCGGCTCATCACACAGGAGGATGTCCGGGTCCTTGGCCATCGCCCGAGCGATGGCCACCCGCTGCTGCTCACCGCCGGAGAGCCCGCTGGGGAAGTGGTCAGCCCTCTCCTCCAGGCCCACCAGCGTGAGCAGCTCAAGCGCTCGATCCTCCACCTGGCGCGAGCCGCGGAAGACCAGCTCGGCGGCGAACTCCACATTCTCACGGGCGGTGAGCGTGGGGATCAGGTTGAAGAACTGGAAGACGAAGCCAATGTGGTCGCGTCGAAACCGCCCCAGATCGCCGTCGGAAAGGGCGGCAATGTTCGTGCCGCCGTAGCGGATCGTGCCAGCGGTAGGCCGATCGAGGCCGCCCAGCAGGTTGAGGAGGGTCGTCTTGCCCGAACCGCTGGGGCCAAGCACCACCACCAGCTCCCCTCCTCGAAAGACAAGGCTCACGCCGTCCAGAGCGCGGACCTGCACCTGCCCCGCCTCGTACACCCTGCTCACGTCCCGTAGGTCCAGCAGGAGAGACGCTGCTGCCTCCGCCGTTCCCTTCTTCTGAGCGGCCCGCGTCTTGTCGGTCATCAGTAACCCTCCCCATGAGTAACCTTACTCGGCGAGCAGGGCCTGCTGCAACGGGCGCTCGAGGGGAAAGATCAGGAGCGTGGTGAACCCACAACGCTTATGGCGCAAGAAGGGCTGTAGGAGCACAGCCGCTCTTCATCTGGGAGCGGCCCGGAATCCAGTTCGCAGTCTGGTTCCGTCACTCCTTGGTGAGGGCGTACACGTTGTAGTCGTAGCTGCCGAAGTAGACGACCCCGTCCAGCACCGCCGGCGAAGAGGAAACATTGTCGCCCGTCTCGAACCGCCAGCGCTCCTCCCCCGTAGCGGCGTCCAGAGCGTAGACGTTGTTGTCGAAGCTGCCTACGTAGACTATCCCGTCCACTACGGCTGGCGAGGAGACGACGCTATCGCCCGTCACAAAGTGCCAGCGCTCCTGTCCTGTCGCGGCATCCAGAGCGTACACATTGTTGTCATCGCTGCCGATGTATACCGTCCCATCGGCCACCGCCGGAGAGGAGGAAACGCCGTCGCCCGTCTCGAACCGCCAGCGCTCCTCACCGGTGACCGCGTCCAGGGCGTACACTTTGCCGTCGAAGCTGCCCACGTAGACCACCCCGTCCGCTACAGCTGGCGAGGAGGCAATGCTATCCTCCGCCTCGAACCCCCAAACGTACTCGCCAGCGGCGGCGTCCACGGCGTAGACCTTGCCATCGAAGCCGCCGATGTATACCATGCCCTCCACCACCGCTGGGGAGGAATGAAACATAGTATCCGTCTGAAAGCTCCAACGAGTATCGCCCTTGTCGCCATTCAGGGCGTAGACGAAGCCATCTGCGCCGCCGATGTAGACCACTCCGTCCACCACCGCTGGGGAGGACCAAACGTCGTCCCCCGTCGTCACACACCAGCGCTCCTCACCGTTGGCAGCGTCCACAGAGCAGATGTCGCCGCCCACGCTCCCGAAGTAGACTGCTCCGTCCGCGACCGCCGCAGAGGAGAAAACCCAGCCGTTCGCCTTGAAGCGCCAGCGCTCCCCCCCTGTCGCGGCATCCAGGGCGTAGACGAGGTTGTCCCAGCTACCGATGTAGACCACTCCATCCACAACTGTCGGAGAGGATTGAACGGGCAGGCTCGTACCAACCTGCCAGAGCACCCTCGGCGAGCCCTCTACCCCAGGGCCGGGGTTCACGCCGGTGTGGGAAGGGTTGCCCCGGAACATCGGTATATCCCGAGCGACACCTCCATCCCCATCAGAGTCCGGCCCACCTCCATCACCTCCGCAGCCCACAACCGCCGCCAGGACGACCAGCGCCACGCCTACAAGCAGAAGCCTTGATATTTTCTGTCCGAACATCTAAACCTCCACGACTTATCGCGCTTTCAATACTACCCGCAGGCGCAGGTGTTCGCAAGGGAGGGCTCCCTGATCCCGGGACGCTGGCGGGCGAGTGCTTCCCATCCCTTACAGTCTACCTGGCCGCGCTGACGCCGAACAGCGCCCTCGCCGAACGAGCCGCCAGAAAGCCGTGAGCATCGGGCGCGGGAGAGTCCACGGCCTTTACATTTCCCTCGAAGTCCTCAACCCGAGTGACCCAAACATCGTATATGCCGGACGAGTCGGTGGCGTCAGCGAAGGGGCAGAGCTGGACGATAGCGGCACCGCTAAGGCTGTCGATGCCAACAGCGTGGTTCCCCTGTCCCGATACGCCCTCGATGGCGCCATCGGCCACCCGAAACTGGCGGAACCTGACCTCATCGCTGGAAAGGAGGGCTTCGTCGGAGTCGTTGGTCACCTGGAAGACGTAGTCGCCATCCGGTAGGAGTGGCGAGCCATCCTGTCCGTCCGCCACCAGGTAGACATCGCACTTATCGTCGAATATGCCCATCTCCGCCGACTGGCCATCGTGGAGCGCTACCGAAACGCTCCCGGCGATGGCAACGTATGGCGGGATTCCTTCCTCCTCTGCCGCAGGGCCGCCGCCCAGGCCGCCAACGGTGAAGGCCAACGTCAGGCCCACCGCCACAGCGACGACTGCGACGGCGGCCGTCGCCCCAGCGACCCACAGCGCTCGCCGCCAGCGGGATCCCTCAGGCCCTGAGGGCTCCCAGGACCAGCTCCAGTCCCGCTCGAGCCCGCTCTTACGGCCTACCGGAACGCGCCTCTTCTTCCCAAACCACGGCATATCAATGAGCGCCCTAGTGTATAGACGCTTGACCGCCCCGATAGCTACTGGCCTTCTGCTGACCGCCCCTTGCCAGGCGCCAACACCTGTGATAAACAACGAGCATCGGGAAAGGAGCTACGCCATGTTTGAAACGAAGATCACCAAGCTCTTCAACATCAAGTATCCCATTATCTGCGGTGGCATGTACTGGATCGGCCGCGCCGAGCTGATAGCGGCAGTGGCCAACGCCGGTGGCCTCGGCTTCATCGTGGGAGCCACCTTCGAGAGTCTGGACGACCTGCGCGCTGAGATCCGCAAGGCCCGTGACCTCACGGACGGCCCGATCGGGCTCAACATCAACCTGTTCCCTGCCCTCCGCCCCCAGCCCATCGAGGCCTGGGTGGAGCTCGCCTGCGAGGAGAAGATTCCGGTAGTGGAGACATCCGGTCACAGCCCGGAGGCGATCGTCGAGCCGTTGCATGCCGCTGGCGTCAAGATAATGCACAAGGTGCCGGGGGTGAAATACGCCCGCACCGTCGAACGGCTCGGCTGCGACGCCCTGTGCGTGGTGGGACACGAGTGCGGCGGTCACCCCGGCATGGACGAGGTGACCACCCTGGTGATGGTGCCGGCCACCGTGGACGCAGTGGGCATACCGGTGGTCGCCGCCGGCGGCTTCGCCGACGGTCGCGGCCTGGTGGCCGCCCTGGCCCTGGGCGCCGACGCCATTCTCATGGGCACTCGCTTCATGGCCACCAAGGAGTGCCGTGGTCACCCTGCCTGGAAGGAATGGCTGGTCAACGCCGCCGAGACGGACACCGCCTACCTCATGAAGTCCATCAAGAACCCATCGCGGGTGATCAAGAACGCCGTGGCGGCGAAGGTGATGGAGATGGAGGCTCAGGGAGCCACCCTGGAGCAGTTGATCCCCGTCATAGCCGGCCAAGGAGGCGCCGTCTTCGACGACGGCAAGATGGATTCGCAACTGGCCAGCGCCGGCCAGGCGATCGGCCTCATCCACGATGTGCCCACGGTGAAGGAACTCATCGACCGAATAGTCGAGGAGGCGATCCAGATCCGCGAGCGCCTGAACGCCGCCATCGGCAGCGCCTAGCCCCCGTCGGCGATGCCTGCCAGGCGCTCGGCGAGGTCGATCTTCTCGGCCAGGTTCGCCTGTCGGTACATGGCTATCCGCTGGGCCTGCGGAGAGCCGGCCCCGTGCATGCACTCCACCAGCGCAGAGCAACCTGTCATGCTCTCGATGAGACGGGCCACCCGAATCCTGGTCTCGGTGGAAAGATCAGCGGCGCCCCGGAAGTACTTCTGAACGTACGGCCCCACCACGGGATGCCGCAGGTCCTTCTCCGAGGGCAGAGTGCCCAGGAGACCGCCCGCTATGTCGTGCGCCAGGCGGCCTATCTCATAAGTGAACCTGGTGGTGTTCATCTTGACGGTGTTGGCCAGCAGGGGATCCACATAGCAGACGCCCGAGGGCGTCATTTGCCCCTCGGCGGAGCAGGCCAGGGAGCAGTTGAAGAGCGTTTCGGTGAGGTGCACCATCTCCACCAACTTGTCGCGAATATGGGCGGCATCTGCCACCCCGTTGCAGCGGGCAATAAGAGCGGCCGCCCCGATAAGCACATCGGCCAGTCCGCCCTTGCATGCCCCGTAGTTCTGGCGGTGATAAGAGGAAAACGCCTCCACCACAGGCAGGGCAAACTCAGACTCCCCACACATGAACACCCGCTCCCAGGGCACGAAGACATTATCGAACACGATCAGCGCTTCACCACCCACCGAGCCGAAGCGGGGGTTGCCCTGGTCTATCTCCCCACCCAATTTCCGCTCGTCGTTGGTCTGCCGTCCGAAGATGAAGGTCAGCCCCGGCGCCTCAGCGGGCACAGCGAAAGAGACGGCGTAATCGCTGTCTTCTTCCCGCATGGCAGTGGTGGGCAGGACCACCAGCTCATGGGAGTTGAGAGCGCCCGTCTGGTGGTGCTTGGCCCCGCGCACCACGATGCCGTCCTTCCGGCGCTCGACCACCCGAACGTAGAGGTCCGGATCTTCCTGTCCGCTGGGACGCAGAGCGCGGTTGCCTTTGGAGTCGGTCATCGCCCCATCGCACATGACATCGGTCTCCTGAACGTAGGCCACGAAGTTTTGCAGACGGCTGTGATATTCAGTCCCGTGCTCTTGGTCAATGAGGTAGGTAACGATGTACAGGGCGTTCAAGGCATCGAAGCCGACACACCTCTGGAAGCAGGCGCCCGTCTGCTGCCCCAGGACTCTTAGCAGCTTCACCTTGCGTACCAGGTCTTCAGGGCTCTGGTGGATATGAGTGAAGCGGTTGATCCGCCGTCCGCTGAGATGGGAGGTGGCGGTGGCCAGCTCCTGGTAGCGCGGATCGTGGGCCAGCTCATAGGTCATGGCCGCCGCATTTGCGTGCGGCCTAGTCAGGGGGTGCTCCACCACGTCCTCGATCTTCTCCCCGAAGGCATAGACCTCGCGCTTCAGCCTGCGGAGGCTTTCCCTGTATTCCTCTCCGGTCATCATCGCTGCACCTCTCAGTCCCGCGGCCTCTGGCGCCGTAGCCCCTGCCTGCGGCGCTCATTCCTCTACCTAACTTCTATAGCGGCGACGCGGGCCACGTCAAGCGATAACTTCCTTGACAGGGGAGCCGTAGCTGGGGATAATTCCTGCATCAACCTTGGCGGCCTAGCTCGTCGAATCGTCGTGCCCGCCGCCCGTGGAGACAGCAGATGATGAGCAAGATAGTAGCCGCTTGGAGACAACTACTTCCCCTGCGGATGGCCCTGCTGACCGTTGCCGCTCTTGCCCTCGCAGCTTCATTGGCAGTCGCTTGCGGCGACGGACAGGACCAGGGCTCATCTCCCACCGCCGTCCTCACCCTTACGCCCGCGGAGCAGGGCCTATCGCCCACCGCGGTCCCCTCTGCCACTACGATCCCCACCATTGACGCCGAGGATCTGGCCGAACGCGGCCCGTTCCCGGTGGGGGTGACAACCCTGACCCTGGTGGACGAATCACGGCCCACGGATGCCAACGGCAGCTACGCCGGCGCCGACAGCCGTACTCTGGTGACCGAAGTGTGGTACCCAGCCGAGATGGAAACACAGACGACTGAGGCTCGGAACGCTCCTCTTGACAGTTCGCAGGCCCCCTACCCTCTGATCGTGTTCAGCCACGGCTACACGGCCGTCCGGCGACAGGCGGTTTACTACACAACTCATCTGGCCAGCCACGGCTATATCGTCATCTCGCCTGACTACCCGTTGAGCAACGGCATGGCGCCCGGCGGCCCCAGAGCGGGCGATGTCCTCAACCAGCCCGGCGACGTGAGCTTCCTGATCGATAGCTTCCTCGCTTTCTCCGAGGAGCCGGGCAATACATTTGAGGGCGCCGTAGACGAAACAGCCATCGGCCTCACTGGCCACTCCCTGGGAGGGCTGACGACGATCCTGGCCACTTTCGGCCCCCTGGCCGACCCGCGGGTGAAAGCGGCCGCGCCTATTTCCGCACCGGCCTGTCTGGTAGGCGCCGAAACCTACGAGGGCTCTGACACCCCTGTTCTTGTCATCGGCGGAACCGACGACCAGGTTGTGTCCTTCGACAGCATTCGCCAGACTTACGACGCCGCCAACCCACCGAAGTACCTGCTCGCCCTTCTCGGCGGCAACCACCTGCGGTTCGGCGACGGCGATATGGAAGACTTTGCCCCAGGCACACTGCAAGCAATTGGCGGCGAAACGTTCCTCCAAGATGATCTGAAGATCATCCAAGCGACCGGCGCCGATCTCACCACCTGCGTGGAGGCTGAGGCCGCTGACCAAGACCTGGCCGCAGACCGTGTGCATGAGCTGACCCGCCTGTTCGCCACCGCTTTCTTCAACCACTACCTGAAGGGCGACGAAGGCGCCGGCAGCGTTCTGACCAGCGAGTTCGCCCAGACTATCCCCGAGGTGGAACTGGAGATCGGCCAGTCCTCGAGCGAGTGACGGAAACCGGCCGCCCGCTCCTGAGGCTACTCCACCCGCACACCGGCCAGCTTTTCCAGGGCCTTCACCAGGCTCTGGATGCCCTCGCCGCCCAGCCCATCGGCCTCCACGGCGGCGAATAGCTGGTGCACCAGGCTTGTCCCCGGCAAGGGCAACGAGCGCTTGTCCGCCTCCTCCAGAGCCAGGCGCAGGTCCTTCTGCTGGTGGGCCACCTTGAAGCCGGGCGCAAAGTCGCGCTCCACGACCTTGGGGGCCAGGTTCTGGATGGCCCAGGAGGTGCAGGCGCCACCGCTCACGGCTTCGATCATCGTCCTCGGGTTTGCCCCCGCCTTGACGGCGAACACAAGCGCCTCGCACATGGCCAGGTTGTTCAGGCCGCCGACGATCTGATTGCAGAGCTTGACCGTCTGGCCGACGCCGCTGGGGCCGCAGTAGGTAATGGTACGACCCATCGTCTCCAGGATGGGCCGACAGCGGGCGAGCGTTGCCTCCGAGCCGCCGACCATGATGGACAGCGTGCCGCCAATCGCGCCCACCTCGCCGCCGCTGACGGGCGCGTCGAGCATCTCGACGCCCGCCTCCGCCAACCGACCGGCGACGCGGCGGGTCACCTCCGGCGAGATGGTGGACATGTCGATCATCACCAGCCCTGGTCGTCCCGCTTCGATGATGCCGTCGGGGCCGAGGGCGACCTGCTCCACATCCGGCGAGTCGGGTACCATGGTTATGACAACATCGGAGCGCCCGGCCACCTCCCGCGGGCACGAAGCCTCCGCCGCTCCCTCCCCCACCAGCGCGTCGATGCCTGGTCGGCTGCGATTCCACACCGTGAGCGGATATCCGGCCTTCAGGAGATTGCGAGCCATCGGCCGGCCCATAATGCCCAGCCCAATGAAACCGACACGTTCTGCCATGTCTTCCTCCTGCCGATGTCAAGCCTGCTACCGGCCGTAGCCGATCTCTGCCTGTGCCCTGGTGCATCACTATCCCGCCGTCGATGTTGACGGCCCGGCCCGTGTCGCAGCGACTATAGGAAGGAACCGACCGCCAGTCAAGCGCCTCGGTTGACAGTCCTCACTGCTTGATACATGATACGGCGCAGCAGTCCATGCGGACGGAAGTATGACGACCAGCGAAACAGGCCGCGACCCCGTGCTCAGAGCCGTACGTAGCTGGCAGCCGGCTCGCGTGCTCATGACCGCCAACCGGCTGGGCGTCTTCGCCGCTCTGGGCAAGGAAGCCCTCAGCGCGGAGGAGGTCGCCCGCCGCTGCGACACCCATCCTCGCTCCACAACCCTCCTCCTCAACGCCTGCGTGGCCCTCGGCTTCCTGAGCAAGGAGGGCGACCGCTACGCCAACTCGGCTGCTGCCCTCCGGCACCTTATCCCCGGCACGCCGACCTACATGGGCGATGCCATCAAGCACGACGAATGGCTCTACGCCGTCTGGGCAAACCTGGAAAAGGCCGTGCGCACCAACCGGTCGGTGCGCCATCTCGCCCGGCCGCCCGACCAAGCCGAGGTCTGGAAAGAGTTCTCCCTGGCCATGCACAACCTGGCGATGCGAACCGGCCCCCTGCTCGCGGCCACCCTCGACCTGTCGGGCAGACGCCAGCTATTCGATTGCGGCGGCGGAGTCGGCACCCACTCCGTATTCCTGGTACAACGATACCCCGGCCTGCGGGCGACCGTCCTCGATCTCCCGGAGACCATCGAGCTGGCCAAGGAGGTCATCGAGCGGTTCGGCCTGACGGACAGGATCACCACCCGCGCCGGGAACTACTTCGCGGACGATTTCGGCGAGGAGAACGACGTGGTCCTCCTATCGTCGATCCTCCACTCGATGCCGCCGGAGGCATGCCGCTCGCTTCTGGAAAAGGCGCACCGTTCCCTTGTGCGCGGCGGCTGGGTGGTAGTGCACGAGATCCTCACCGACCCCGAAGGCACGTCTCCAACCCGGGCCGCCCTCTTCTCCCTCAACATGCTGGTGAACACAGGCGGCGGGAAAGCCTATTCGGGCGAGGAGATTATGCGCCTCATGGAGGAGGCCGGCCTCGTCCCTCTGGAGGTCAAGAGCTTGCCGCCGCCCGCCTGGACCTCTCTGGTCATTGGCGAGAAGCGCTAGGAAGGGGACATCATGATCGTTGGCACCATCCGTGAGACCAAGATCGAGGAGCACCGAGTGGGCCTCACGCCCCTTGGCGTCAGCGCCCTGACGCAGGCCGGCCATACCGTCCTCGTTGAGCGAGCCGCCGGCGAGGGCAGCGGTTTCAGCGACGACCAGTATGGCCAGGCGGGAGCGACCCTCCTCAACACCCCCCAGGAAGTGGCCGCCGGCTGCGACCTGCTGGTCAAGGTAAAGGAACCGACACCCGCGGAGTACGCTCTCCTGCGGCCGGGCCTCATCCTCTTCACCTACCTTCACCTGGCAGCTCTGCCCGAGCTAACGAAACGACTCCTCGACTCCGGCGTCACCGCCATCGCCTACGAAACGGTGCAGCTCCCGGATGGCTCGCTGCCCCTCCTGGCGCCGATGAGCCAGGTGGCCGGCCGCATGGCAGCCGAGATCGGTGTGCACCTGCTGAAGCGCCCCGGGCCAGGACGCGGCAGGCTGATGGGCGGCGTGGCCGGCGTCGCCCCAGGGCGGGCGGCGATCCTGGGCAGCGGCAGCGTGGCCACCGCTGCCTGTCGAGTGCTCATCGGCCTGGAGGCTCGCACCACCGTCATGTCCCGCGACCTGCGCCGACTGGCCTATCTGGAAGAGCACCTCGGCGGCCGCATTGCCACTCGGGTGGCCACATCAGCGACCGTCGCCCAGGAACTGGCCGGGGCCGACCTCCTCATCGCTGCCATCCTCATCCCGGGCGCGTCCACCCCGAAGGTGGTGACCCGCGAGATGGTGCGCTCCATGGGGCCAGGAGCGGTCATCGTTGATGTTTCCATCGACCAGGGCGGTGCCATCGAGACATCCCGCCCGACCACCCACGCCCAGCCGACGTTCGTGGAGGAAGGCGTGGTTCACTACTGCGTCCCGAACATGCCGGGCGCCGTGCCTCAGACCTCCACCGAAGCCCTAACCTCGGCCACCCTGCCCTACGTCCTGAGCCTGGCCAGCCAAGGCCTGGGCGCCATCCGCCAGGACAGCGCCCTGGCCAACGGCGTCAACGCCTTTCAGGGCAAGGTCACCTGCGCAGGAGTGGCGGAAGCGCTGGGTCTGCCCCGCACTCCGCTGGAGAAATTGCTGTAGAAGCCGCTCGCTGCTCGGCCCGCCGCCGTCGCGAGGCCCAAGCAACTGCAGCCGCTGACCTGTTGCCCACAGGCAAGAACGAGGAAACTCGGCGTTATCGCCTTTGAGCGACCACGCGCTACTCCAGGAAGCCGTTCTCCCGCAGCCAGTCCCCGGCCACGTCGTCCGGGTCCTCTTTGTCCACCTGCACCCTCTTGTTCAAGCCCGTGAGGCCCTCGGTAGTGATCTTGGCGCTGACGCTGTTCAGCAGGTCCGGCAGGTCCTCGTCGTAGGCATCCAGCACTCTCATTCGAATGGCCGGCGAGATGTTCTCAGCGGGCTGCAGGCCCTTGTCGTCCTCCAGGAGCACAAAGCCCTTGGCAGCGATGGCAGCGTCGGTGCTGAACAGCAGCGCGGCATCGACCGCTCCCTCCTCCAGGGCAGTCACCCGAGGGCCGAAGTCGATGGGGGTGAACTCGCCGAACTCGATGCCGTACACCTCCTCGAGGCCGATGAGGCAGAACTGGCGCTCCGGGCACTCAGGCGGGCCCGCGAAGTGAAGCTCGGAGGCTACCGGCGCCAGGTCGCTGACCTTCTCCAGGTTGTACTTGTCAGCCGTCTCCTTGTTCACGACGATAGCGTTCGTGTCCTGGGCGGGGGCAATGTCCAGCAGAGTGACCCCTGCGGTTTCGAACAGCTCCTTAGCCTCCGCCTGATTCTGCGCCCCGTCCGAAGTCGGCTCGCCGCCCAGGAAGGTCAACAGCGTCCCCACATATTCCGGCACAAGGTCGAGCTGTCCGCTCTCAAGGGCCGGCTTGGTGATCTCCCGCGGGCTGCCGGGCTGGATGTAGTCGGTGTTAACCGAGTACCCTTCTGCCGCCAGCGCCTGAGCGTAGATCTCGGCCAGGACGTGGCTCTCACTGAAGTCGAAGGCGCCGACACGGATGGTCGGCCCCTCCCTTCCCTCGCCTTCACCGTCGTCACCGCAGGCGACAGCGACGACAGCCATCGAGAACAGGACGGCCATGATGGCCAACCCGCGCAGTAGCTTCTGCATCTGTCCTGTCCCTCCTTCCTGCATCGCTCCTCATCCTCTTCGGAGCGAAGCTCGCCCTTCTCGCAGACTACACCGACCCCCGGCCGGCCTTACGCCTACCGGTGGCCAGTTTCGGGGAAACGAACCCTAGCTTCGCACATTCAAGCCCGATGTTCCAGCTTCCGCCGGCAGGCGGCGGACGCGCCGTCTGCCGGCTGCGAAGAGAACCCGTTCCGCTACGCTGAACAGAACGTCTGTCAAGATGGCCAAACCGGCGACGAGCACCGCCCCGGCGAAGACACGTACATTGTCCTGAACCGAGAACCCGTCGATGATGTACCGCCCCAGTCCGCCCCAGCCGACGAGAGCACCGAGCGTGGCAGTGGCCACTACCTGCACGGAGGCCACTCGGACGCCCGTGAGTATGAGCGGTGCTCCCAGCGGAAGCTCGATGCCGAGCAGCACCTCCCGCTCACGCATCCCCATCCCCCGCGCTGCCTCCACGACCTCGGCGGCCACGCTTCGCACCGCGGTGAACGAGTTCGTGAAGATCGGCGGCAGGGCGAGAAGGACGAGCGCCAGGAACGTGGGCCAGAAGCCGATGCCCAACCCCATCCGAATGGAGAACGGCAGAGCCAGCGCTATGACCGCGAAGGATGGGATCGCCCGTCCGATGTTCACCACCGATACCGCCAGCAACCCGCCCCGACCACTGTGCCCCAACAGCACGCCCAGGGGAACGGCCACACTGGCAGCCACCAGCGTCGCCAAGGCCGAAAGCCGTACATGCTCCACCATCCGGTTGGGAATGCCCCCCGTTCCCTGCCAGTTGTCGGGGTTAAGGAACCAGGCGAGGACATCGGCCAGCAGGTCCATCAGCGAGCCGCCCTCATTCGCGACCAGGGCGAGAGCAGCCACTCCACGCCCGCCAGGGCCGCGTCGATAACCACGGCCAGAGCCACCGAAAGCACTGACCCGACGATGAGCGGCGTGTAGAAGTCACGCCGCAGGCCGTCCAGGATGAACAACCCCAGACCGCCCTGCCCGATAATCGAGGTGACAGTGACCAGCCCGATCACCGTGACGGTGGCGATACGCAAACCGGCCACGATGACCGGAAGGGCGAGCGGCAGCTCGATCTCCAGGAACAGCCGCGCACGGCCGTAGCCCATGCCCACGGCCGCCTCGCGCACCGCCGGCGACACGCCGTCGATTCCAGCCACGATATTGCGCACCAGGATGAGGAGCGTGTAGCTCACCAGCCCGATCTCGG
>CAZXAF010000022.1:0-13011 GCA_964638905.1 uncultured Dehalococcoidia bacterium | reverse complement strand
CTTTTCACCCTGCCGTTATGTAATGCGCCGGGGCCAGAGTGCTAGCCTGAAATTGAGAGGGTGCGGCCCTTGATTACCACTCGAGGGCAGACACGACTACGCCACCGTCCCCGAGTTCTCCCGCCAATATGCGATTGGAGTGAGTGTGATGAGGGGACTGAGAATAATCCGCTGGCTCTGGCGGGAAGAGTCCGGTCAAGGCCTGCTGCTGGCCATCCTGACCATGACAGTGATCCTGAGCCTCGCGGCGCTCGTGCTGGACGTGGGGATGTTCCTCCATGAGAAGCACGAGCTCCAGAAGGCCGTTGACGCCGCTGCCCTGGCGGCCGCCCAGAAGCTGCCTGACTCGCGGTCTGAGGCTGAGGCAGACGCCGATGAGTGGCTGGCAAAGAACGGCGTAGATGGAACGAACGGCGACAGTGTGGACATCAGCTTCAGTTGCACCAGTGAATTCGATATCGCCTGCGACCCGTCCAAGGACAGATGGGACACCGTTGTCGTCCGCGCCGAGCGCGATGTCCCCCTGTACTTCGCACCGCTCCTGGGCCTGGACGAAGTCACGGTTTCCGCCAGCGCCGCTGGCTGTCGTGGCCTCTGCGGCGCCTCTCCTACCGCCGCCCTGGATGTGATGATGGTCCTCGACCGGACGGGCAGCATGAGCAACGGCGACATGCACAACGCTCAGGCCGCTGCCAAGGCCATCCTCAAAGTGTTCGAGGAGGGGGTGCACCGGGTGGGCCTGGCGGTCTTGGGCCCGGCCAAGGACATGGAGGACTGCAAGGCCGCAGAGCATAGCTGCTCCAGGTCGTCGTGCGATCCACCCCTGCCCTATCCCAACGTGCCGGACGCCCGCTGGGTGACGACCCATCTGAGCGACGACTTCCAGAATCCCGATGGCTCGCCCAAAGAGAGCAGCTCGCTGGTGGCCAACATTACCTGCCTGAAGACGTCCAGCGTAGGCACGGACCTGGGCGATCCTGTGGGGGCCGCCGTCGAGGAGCTGCAGACCAACGGCAGGGAAGACGAGCACTGGGCGATGATCATCCTCTCCGACGGAGCGGCCAACCAGCCTGAAAACGGGCAGTCCGGCAGCTGCGGCCCGGAGCCCGACAGCTACAATCCCTGCGAGTACGCCGTCGAGAAGGCGGAGGAGGCCAAGGCCCTGGGGATCGAGATCTATACCGTCGGCTACGGCGTGGAGGACGCCGACGAGAACCGCTGCGTCTGTGACAAAGGAACCTGGAAGAACTCTCTGGCCCGGGACGTGCTGCAGGAAATGGCCACCGACGACGACCACTACTTCGAAGAGCCCAGGGGAGAAGACCTGACCCCGGTCTTCGAGGAGATAGCCTGGCGGCTAGTGACGGACCTCCGTCTCGTCGAGTGACGACCGTACCCTGCGGGTAGCCTAAGGCCTGCTTATCGCATCACAGCAGCGGCGCCTGGCCCGCCGGCGGCGGCTCGCCGTCGGCGCCCAGGAGCTTCGCCATCTGGCGGGCGTTGCGCACAGCGTGGTCCTGATAGCAGTTGTTCATCAGCACGTGCACTCGCTCCGCCTGCTGGGCCAGCCTCTCGATTGGCGACACCCACTCCTTGAGCTCGTCCTCCGAGTACAGATAGCGGAAGCGCTCGCTGGCGGTGATGCCCTTGCGCTCCCACATCTCGCGATTGCGGCCGTGGAAGCGCACCAGGGCATCGGGCGCCGTCGCCTCGGCCACGGGCGGCACGCTGGAGCGGAAGCCCTGGGGCTCGTCCACGCAGACGAAGGGCAGGCGGTTCTCGGCCAGGAAGCTCAGGGTGCGCTGAGAGTTCGGCTCGGAGAGCCAGCGGTTGTTGCGGAACTCCACCGCGACGGTGTACTGGGGTAGTCGCTCCTCGCTCACCTCCAGGATGTAATCCGTGCTTTGAGGGCCGGGCATGAACCAGGGCGGAAACTGAAACAGCACCACCCCCAGCTTGCCAGCGCTGTCCAGAGGGAGGAGGGCGGAAGCGAAGCGCTGCCACATCTCGTCCCGCAGCTCGGGCGGCAGGTCGCGGTAGTAGACGTTGGCCTTCTGGCGGGCCTTCTCGTCCAGGGC
The DNA here is from genome assembly GCA_964638905.1 of uncultured Dehalococcoidia bacterium. Classification (GTDB taxonomy): domain Bacteria; phylum Chloroflexota; class Dehalococcoidia; order SM23-28-2; family SM23-28-2; genus SM23-28-2. Next base: position 10,933 of record CAZXAF010000022.1, on the reverse strand, counting down.
CTCGCGCACGTCCCTGGGCAGCGACCGGAGCTGCGTCGGGTGGTGGGTGAACAGGGCGTAGGCCTTCAGGTCGAAGGTGAAGTCGGCCGGCGTGCGCTCCACCCAGAGGGCGGCGTTGCGCTCGGAAGGGAGGCCGTAGTAGGTGCTGTCCACCTCCACGATGGGGAAATTGCGGGCGTAGAACTGGAGGCGCTCGGCGGGCGTGCTGACCTCCGGCGGGTAGAAGCCGCCGCTCTCGATGAGCGTAGGGTCGGTCCAAGAGCAGGTGCCGACGAGAATGCGTGCGGTCACAGCGATCCCCGCTGCCATTTTACCATCGCGTCGCCGCGAGGTTTGTGCCGATTGCCTCTGGCCGCTCACCCTGAGCTTGTCGAAGGATGGTTCGACAGGCTCACCACGAGCGGTTCGGCCGCGGCCTTTGTGCCCTCGCCCGCCTGGCTGTAAGATGGCCGCGCAGCTTGGGTCTGGTGGTGAGGGCGATGGCGGCCCCGGCAGCGGCCCAGGCATTCTCTTTCCAGCGGCGAGAGCAGGTCTAGAGCGGAAAGGAGCTGCTCCAGTGGTCATACGCTATTTCAAGAAGGAAATGGAGGAAGTGCGGGCATGGGAGACGCGGGCCGCCCAGCTGGAGAAGGCCATCCGCGGAAAGATAGCCCGACACGAAACGGTCACCAAGAACGTGAACATCCTGCACGGCGCGCGCCTCACTCTGGGCGAGAGGATGGCCGACCGAATGGCGGACATCGCCGGTAGCTGGGGCTTCATCAGCTTCTTCGCGCTGTTCCTGGCCTTCTGGATCGCGCTAAACAGCCTGCAGCTCCTGTTCAGGCCGTGGGACCACTACCCATATATCCTCCTGAACCTAATACTGTCGTGCCTAGCAGCGATCCAGGCACCGGTAATCATGATGAGCCAGAACCGGCAGGAGGCCAAGGATAGGCTACGCTCCGAGCACGACTACGAGGTCAACCTCAAGGCAGAACTCGAGATCCACGAGCTCCACGAGAAGCTGGACCATCTTCGCGAGAAGCAATGGGAAGACCTCCTCGGCATCCAGGCGCAGCAGCTCGATCTGCTACAGAAGCAGCTCAACCTTCTGCAAGGGATAGCGACCGGAGAAAGGGACCCCGGCGCTCCGCCCGCTTGACGAATGGGGTCATCCCAAGAGCCACGGCCCGGGCACAAGGCGGGGGCGGGCCTGGGGGATGGAGGCCGTGGCCCACGTTGGACTCGCAGGGGAGGAGTGGCCGAGCGACTCTTTCCACGAGTGATCCTCTTGACAAGGGCGGCGGTCGGTGGTATGTTAGTGAACACTCACTATCATGGCTGAGCGAGCGCCCAAGCGAACAGCCCAGCAGCGAAGGCGCCTCATCATCGAGAGCGCTCAGGCCATGTTCGCTGCCTCCAACTACTCCAGGGTAAGCACCGCCGACCTGGCCAAGGCCGCCGGCATCTCCGAGCCAGCCATCTACCGTTACTTCTCAAGCAAGAAAGAGCTCTTCATCTCCGCCATCAAGGCCACCGGCAACAAGCTTCTCGGCATCTGGCAGAGCCTGGCCGCCGATGTCGTTGACCCCCTGGAGGTCATCCGGACCATCGGTTTCGGCTATTACGACCATCTGCGAAGCCGCTCGCCGATCATGAAGCTCCTCTTCCAGGCCGTGTCCGAGGCCGATGACGAGGAGATCCGAAAGGCCCTCCACGAGAATTTCGACGCCTTTATCCGCTTCCTGAAGGAGACCATCGAGGAGGGCAAGAGGCAAGGACTGATCAGGCAAGACATGGACGCCACTGTGGCCGCCTGGCAGTTCATGGCCTTCGGCCTGTCCTTGGACTTCGTTCACCTGCTGGGCTTCGATGAGGAACTCAACCGCGACCACGTAGAAGAGTGGGGAAGGCTCTATCTAGACTCCATTCGTGAGAGGACGCCTGGAGCGGGCAAGGCTGGAGGCCGCCTAGCGACGATAGGGTTCGACCGACACATGGTGGACGACTGGGGAGAGCTCTATCTGGAATCGGTTGAGGAGGGGATGTTTGGTGCAGGGTAAGACGAAGACCGCTCCCCTGCTTGAGGAGCGGTGCCTTTGCGGCAGTCTGCTGGCCAAGGTCTCCGTTGAGGGAGTAGAGATTCTCTGCCGCCGCTGCAAGCGGATCCACGTCATTCCCTGGCTAGGAGAAGGGAGGGAAAGTAGCGCTCCCCAGAAGAGCACGACAGCCGTAGACCGGTAGACAAAGAGGCCAGAGAACAAATCCAGAGCCCAGGATGAGCGTATTGACCAATCGTGCTGGGCGGTTTTGTTTTTTCCGCCCGCAGAGGGGGTGAGTGAAGGCGTGAGCGGCGCGCTAGTGCTCTCAGACGAGCAGGAGAAGGAGCTTCTCCGCGGCTGCTGGTACTCGCACGACGCTCGCTGGTATATGGCCGTCGTCCGGGAGTTCGGCCCGGAGGCGGCCAACGGATCTAGCGCCCCCTTGATATCATGCGCACAGCGATCCGTCAGCCGGTCTGGTTAGCGGCGCGGAAGGAGGTTCGATCCCATGAGTTATGAGACCTCGCTGGAAAAGGACAAGCCCTATCGGGCGCTTCAGCAGCTATTCGCCAGACATCCCTTAGGTGCCCCGGACACCGAGACCTTCATCGAGATCCTCAAGTTCTGCTACGAGCCGGAGGAGGCCCACATCGCCGCCCATATGACGTGGGACCTGGAGCCCGAGGAGGTAATCGCCAAGCGAGCGGGTATGAGCCTGGATGAGGCCGCGCCGCTGCTGACGAGAATGGCCTCGAAGTTCTTCATCCGCGGCATCAAGCGGCCCGACGGCGTGCGCGTGTTTCGCCTGCCGTTCATTGTGCCCGGCCTGTACGAGCTTCCTTTCGCTGTCCGCCAGCCGTCGCCGGAACTCGATAGGCTGGGCGACCTGTGGGAGAAGTACTTCGAGGAGGCCTGGGGGCGCGAGTTCGCCAGCGGCTCCATCCAATTCGCACGGGCGCTGCCGGCCATCGAGGCTCCTAAGGACCAGGTCATGCCCTACGAAGACGCCGTGCAAATCGTCCAGACAGCCCCCTCCCCGACCATCCTCCCCTGCATGTGTCGACAGGCGGCCCGCAACTGCGACTGCCCCCTGGACGTGTGCATGGTCTTCGGCCAAGAGTTCTACGGCGGCAACGTGCCGGGCCAGGTCGTGCTGGACCCCGCCCAGATGGTGGGCGTCCCCAGAGGGCGTCTTGTGTCAGCCGATGAGGCGGTGGAGACGCTGAAGCGGGCGGAGAAAGTCGGGCTCATCCATATGGCCTTGAACACCAAGGAGGACTACTGGCTAATATGCAACTGCTGCAGCCACGCCTGTCACGGTCTGCGAGGGATAACCGAACTGGACATCCCCCACGCGGTGGCGCCCTCCAGCTACTGGGCGGTGGTGGATGAGGACCTCTGCAACGGCTGCTCGGCGTGCGTGGAACGTTGCCATGTGGACGCCATCGAGATCAACGAGAACATGATCGCCGAGATAGACTACGAACTCTGCCTGGGTTGCGGCATATGCACCTCGGAGTGTGCCCCCGAGGCGCTGCGGCTGGAGAAGCGTGACGACCGCATCTTCACCCCGGCCGCCAATGCCCACGAGCTGTTTGTGATGAGGGGCGCCTCTAAGGGCAAGCCTTACCCGGTTCACCATCACCCGCACGTGTAGGAGTTCGCTCCGGCCCTGCCGGAGGGGGGCCCACCAGCGGGTGATATCCTAACCGGCTCGCCAGGCCAGCAAGGATCTGGCGTCCGCGTGACATTGCGCCTGCAGCGAGCCGCCAGCCGATGTCGTCAGGCGAGCGAGAGGAGGTTCGGCCGTATGAGCTATGAGACCATTCTTTTCGATGTCGAGGAGAACGTCGCCACTGTGACCATGAACCGACCGGAGGCGATGAACGCCCTTAATATGCAACTGGGGGAAGAGCTGGTGGACGCCATGACCCGCTGCCGCTCCGACGCGAACGTGCGGGCGGTGGTGCTCAAGGGAGCGGGCCGCGCTTTCTGCGCCGGCGGCGACCTGAAAGCGTTCAGCGAGTTCCTGCAGGCCGACCCAGTGACGGCCTTCCGGACGTTCGCCTCCAAGCTGCACGTGGGCATCGTCGAGGTCCGACACATGGAGAAGCCGGTCATCGCCCAGGTGCACGGGGTAGCCGCGGGCGCCGGCATGAGCCTGGCCCTGGCCTGCGACCTGACGATCGCCGCGGAGTCGGCCCGGTTCATCATGGCCTACCGTCGGGTCGGCCTCTCCCCCGACGGCAGCTCCACCTATTTCATCCCCCGCCTGGTTGGACCCAAGAAGGCGCTGGAGATCTTCTATATGGGCGACCCCATCGCCGCACCGGAGGCCGAGCGGCTGGGGCTGATCAACAGGGTCGTGCCGGACGCCGACCTGGAGGAGGAGACCCGCGCCCTTGCTCGCCGGCTGGCCCAGGGGCCGACGCTGGCCCTCGGGCGGGCCAAGGAGCTGGTCTACCGCAGCCTGGGCGAGACCCTGGAGACGCAGCTAGAGCACGAGCGGGATTTCATCGCCCTCAGCTCGACTACTGAGGACTTCATGGAGGGAGTGCAGGCCTTCATCCAGAAGCGAGAGCCGAAGTTCAGAGGCCGCTGAGCCCAAGGTCAAGGCAAGGAGGACGCCATGCCGGTAGACGAGAACACCTGGAGATTCTTCCAGCAACACCTGGGCTATAGCGACGAGGAGATGGCCCTGTTCCGGGCCAACCCACGCAACGAGGAGGTCCTGGCCAAATCCCCGGAGCTGATGCAGAAGACCATAGTGGCGGAGGTGGTGGAGTCGCACGGATGCAACAGCCAGCACAAGGTGGGGGACCGCTTTGTCTTCGACGGAGCGGGGAATCTAATCACCAGCAAGTGCCCTCGGCGGATGTGCATCTACGCCCTGCAAGTGCTGCCGAGCGCCATCTTCGCCGCCAACGAGCTGTCCTATGCGGGGGTGGACCCCAATTCCCTGCGCTTTCGCCGCGCCGGTTGCTTCGATGTCGGGGTCAAGTGCGGCGGCTGGGGGCGCATCATCATGGAGGTGCGAGTCGAAGACCGGGGCAAGTAGAAGGCGGCCGGGCACTGGCTGCGGCGGCGGCGCCCCGGAGAGGAGGGGTGCTACAATTCCCGTTGGCCGCACAGCCCAATCACAGGAGAGCCTTGCAGGCCGAGGGAGGTGTCTATGCGCTACGTCTTGAGCGAGTTCGATGGCCGTCGCCTTCTCGCCGGCGGGCCGCTGGTGCTGGTGAGCACCCGCTGGCATGGGGTGGCCAACGTGATGCCGGTAGCCTGGAACACGCCCCTGTCCCATGACCCGCCGCTGGTGGGGATCGCCATAGATCCCTCACACCATACCTACGACATGCTCCGCCTGAGCCAGGAGTTCGCCCTCAATGTCCCCGGCCGCCGCTTGATGAACCACGTGCAGTACCTGGGGACAGTCAGCGGCCGCGACGTGCAGAAGATCGAGGTGGCCAAGCTGCCCACCTTCAGGGCTCAGAAGGTGGATGCCCCCCTTCTGGAGGGCTGCCTGGCGTACATCGAGTGTGCCGTAGAGGACGTGGTGCGCCTGGGCGACCACGATCTGTTCGTGGGCAAGGTGCTGGCGGCGCAGGCCGAGAGGGAGGCCTTCGAGGAGACCTGGCTCCTGGAAGACGATGACTACAAGCCGCTCCACCACCTGGGAGGAAAGCTGTACGCCATCCTGGGCGATAGGAGACAAGCCCAGTTGAGGACAACCGAGGAAGGCACCGCCGATCTGGAGGAGACGGCCGAGGAAAGGGAGCAACGCCAGGAAGAGGAAGACCGCCGCCAGGAACAGCAACAGTAGGATGCGATCTACCGTTACGTTGACTCTTACGTTAGGAATCCTATAATTCACTTGACCCTGAAAAGGCGCCAGGGGCGAGGGGGAAAGGAACAGGGTCTATGGACTTTCGAGACACACCAGAGGAAACGGCCTTCAGGCAGGAGGTCAGAGAGTTCATTGCCCGCGAGGCTCCCAAGATAGAGGGAGGCGGGGGGACGGACATGATCAGTGGCTACGCCCAGGTCTTCGTCCAGTCCCAGGGGTGGTTCAAGAAGCTGGCAGAGAAAGGCTGGATTGCCCCCGCCTGGCCCAAGGAGTATGGCGGCGCTGGCATGACAGTCATGCAGCAGTTCATATTCAACGAGGAGATCTCAGAGGCGCGGGCACCGCGGCCCCTGCACCTGATAATCGGCGTGGGCATGGCCGGTCCCACCCTCATCGTTCACGGCAGCGAGGAGCAGAAGAAGTTCTACCTGCCGCGCATTCTCAGCGGCCAGGACATCTGGTGCCAGGGCTTCTCGGAGCCGGAGGCGGGCTCCGACCTCGCTTCGCTCCAGACGCGCGCCGTCCGTGACGGCGACGACTATGTGATCAACGGCCAGAAAATATGGACCAGCGTGGCCCATCTGTCCAAGTGGATGCTTCTCCTGGCTCGCACCAACCCTGATGCTCCCAAGCACCAGGGCATCACCTACTTCATCCTGGACATGAAGTCACCGGGGATAGAGGTGCGGCCCCTGGTGAACATGGCCGGCGGCCACGAGTTCAACGAGGTGTTCTTCGACAACGTGCGGGTGCCCAAGAACAACATCATCGGCGAGGAGAACCGCGGCTGGTACGTGGCCATGGCTACCCTCGACTTCGAGCGGTCGGCTATCGGTTCGGCGATAGGCCTTCGCCAGACGGTAGACGATATCGTCCGCTACGCCAGAGAGCACACGGAGGACGGATCGAGCACGCTGTGCTTCAATCCGATGCTGCGCTACGAGCTGGCCGACCGAGTGGTGGAAGCCGAAGTCGGGCGGATGCTCTCCTATCGGGTGGTTTCCGTCCAGAGCAAGGGCCTTATTCCCAACTACGAGGCGGCCGTGGTCAAGCTCTACAACATGGAACTGGACCAGCGCGTTGCCCGCACAGGGATGAACGTACTGGGCCCATACGGTCAGCTCAGGGCGAACTCCAAGTGGTCCCCCCTGAAGGGTCGCCTTGAGCACATGTACCTGCGATCGGTGGGGAGCACCCTCGAGACCGGCACCTCTGAGATCCAGCGGAACATCATCGCCACCCGAGGGCTGAGCCTGCCCCGCGGAGACTAACAAGGTAGGGAACTATGGATTTTCACTTTTCGCCAGAGGAAAAGGCGTTCCGCCAGGAGCTGCGAGCCTGGCTGAAGGAGAACGTACCGCCTGACTGGGAAGGTGTCTTCCTGGAGGAGGGGGTAGAGGAGTGGCGGCAAGGGCGTGAGTTCGTCAGGAAGCTATCCCAGAAGGGATGGGTGGCTCCGTCCTGGCCCAAGGAGTACGACGGCATGGAGGCCTCGCCCGCTCTCCAGTTGGTCTACAACGAGGAGATGGGCTATCACCGGGCGCCCATCGGCTCCATTGTGCAGGCGGTGGGCTACATCGGGCCGGCCATTCTCGCATTTGGCACCGAGGAGCAGAAGAAGCAGCATCTCCCGCCGATCACCGCCGGCGAGATGGTGTGGTGCCAGGGCTTCTCGGAGCCGGAGGCGGGCTCCGACCTCGCTGCGCTCCAGACGCGCGCTGTGAAAGACGGCGATGACTACATCATCAACGGAACCAAGATCTGGACCAGCAACGCCCACCGGTCCGACTGGTGCATCCTCCTGGCCCGCACCGATCCGGCCGCGCCCAAGCACAAGGGCATCGGCTTCTTCCTGGTGGACATGAAATCGCCGGGGATCACCGTCCAGCCGATCATCAACATGGCCAACGTCCACAGCTTCAATCAGGTGTTCTTCGAGGACGTGCGCGTTCCAAGGAGCGGCCTCCTGGGTCAGGAGAACCAGGGCTGGTTCATTACAATCATGGCCTTGGACTTCGAGCGTTCTACCCTGGTGGCAGCGGCCATTTCCATGGCCAAGCGCAACCTGGACGAGCTCGTCGACTACTGCCGGGAGACGAAAGTCAACGGCGGAACCCTACTCGATAACCCGCTGGTGCGTCACAAGCTGGCGGAGATGACCATCGAGATAGAGGTGGGCAAGTACATGGTCTATCGGGTAGTGTCTCTACAGGCGCGTCAGGAGCCGGGGAGCACCGAGGCGGCGGTGTGTAAGCTGTACAACACGGAGCTGGACGTGCGGGTAGCCAACACCGGCATTCAGATTCTCGGCCTGTATGGTCAGCTCCAGCGCGATTCCAAGTGGGTGCGTCTCATGGGACGCTTCCAGAAGTCGTACATGTATGCCCTGGCCATGACGGTCGGCGGCGGCTCGAGCGAGATTCAGCGCAATATTATCGCCATGCGCGGCCTGGGGTTGCCGCGAAGGTAAGGAAAGACGGACTACGAACCCCGGAGAGGAGATAGGAGGCTGAATTATGGATCTAGGCCTTTCTGAAGAGCAAGAGCTACTCAAGAACTTCGCCCGCGACTTCCTGGAGAAGGAGTGCCCGGAAGCCTTCGTGCGAGCGATGGAGGAGGATGAGAAGGGCTACACGCTGGAGTTCTGGCAGAAGATGGCCGCTCAGGGCTGGCAGGGCCTGATCATCCCCGAGCAGTACGGTGGTGCCGGCATGGGCTACACCGACCTGATCGTGCTGCTGGAGGAGTTCGGCCGGGCCCTTGTACCGGGGCCCTTCATCTCCACTGTGGTTCTGGGCGCCATGCCAATCCTGGAAGCGGGCACGGAGGAGCAGAAGAAGGAGCTCTTGCCCAAGATAGCCGCCGGCGACCTGATCATGACCATGGCCCTTACCGAGCCCAGCGCCAAGTGGGACGCCAGCGGCGTCAACATGCCAGCCAAGGCAGAGGGTGACTCCTTCGTCCTCAGCGGCAGCAAGCTGTTCGTGCCGGACGCCAATGTGAGCGACTACATGCTGGTGGCCGCCCGCACCAAGGAGAGCACGAACCCTGAGGATGGCATCACCCTCCTCCTGGTGGACAGCAAGAGCGCGGGTATTGAGTTCACTGTCCTCAAGACCATCGCCGCCGACAAGCAGTGCGAGGTGGGCTTCAACGACGTGCGGGTGCCCAAGGCCAATGTCCTGGGCGAGGTGGATAAGGGCTGGCCGATCATTCAGAGTGCGAAGAATAAGGCCGCAGCGGCCGCCTGCGCCTACCTGGTGGGTCTGGCCCAGATGGACTTCGATGTCAGTCTGGACTACGCCAAGCAGCGAATACAGTTCGACCGGCCTATCGGCAGTTTCCAGGCGATTCAGCACAAGTTCGCCGACATGATCATCGATGTGGACGGCTCCCGCTTCATAACCTACAAGGCGGCCTGGGCGCTCCAGGAGAACGAGCCGGACGCCGAGATGCTGGTGAGCATGGCCAAGGCCTGGTGCAGCGAGGCCACTCGGCGGGTGGTGGCCCACGGTCAGCAGATCCACGGCGGCATCGGCTTCACTAAGGACTACAAGATCGAGCTCTACTTCCGTCGCCAGAAGTGGATGGAGTTGATGTGGGGCGACGCCGACCACCATCGCGCGATGATAGCCGAGAAGCTGGGAACCTAGCGGCGTCTAAGGCGTTCAGCGTCGGGGAGGAATTCTCCCTCGGAAGCCCAGTACTGGTTGGCGGCATCCGCTGACCACAGAGGCTATCGGAAAACCGCCTCTCCGTTCATGGTTCGACAGGCTCACCATGGGCGGAGGCGCAGGCATTCGAAACCGCTCGCCATGGGCGCGTCGAAGAGCAAACAAGAGCGCTTTTTCGACAGCCTCGGCGGCGCTGCTGCTACCATAACTGTTCGCCTCCCACTAACGAATAGTGTAACGACAGTCAGACCCGTACGTCTTACGTTAAGGAAACGAAGGGGAGGCGCGTGCGGGTTCAGTATTGGTTGTTCCTCGCTTTGGTTGGTATGGTGGCAGTCGCCCTTGCCAGCCTGTTACCCCCGTTGTTCGTGTCCCAGGCCTCGGCTCAGCCCGTTGCCGACGCCATCTACAGCGGGGATATCACCGGCTGCGGTCAACCGACCTGCGGCAACGTGGAGTTCGAGGTCTCTGAGGACGGGTCGCAGGTAGAGTGGTTCACAGCATACGACGTACCCGGTGACGTCTGCGAATTCACGGGGCCAAACCCGTTCCCAGGCCCAATTGAGATCGTGGGTAACAGCTTTGCATCGGGTATTCCGGGCCTGTTGGATTTGAGCGGATCATTTACCGGTGAAATCACAGCGGCAGGCTTGCTGAGGATATTGATGGTCGACCCGCTTGTCTGCGATACAGGCACCTTGAACTGGACGGCGACGTCCTCCTCTGAGCCGGCATCCGCGCCCACTCCCACGCCGACGCCTACACCCACGCCGACGCCCACGCCCACGCCAACGCCAACGCCGACGCCCACCTCTACGCCTACGTCCACTCCTAGCCCTACGCCCACCGCCACTACCACAAACCTGACAGCCGGCTGGAACCACGTATGCTATGTCGGCTCCACTGAGGACATCGAGGAGGCTCTGGCCGACATCAGCCAGGAAGTTGTCGCTGCTTACCGTTCGAGTTCCAGTGGCTACGACAAGTGGTTGCCGGGCAGGCCCAATGCCAGCACCATGACAACCGTCAGCCCTTATGAGCCCTTGCTCCTTCTCTTAGCTAACGGCAGCGCCTGGTCGCAGCAACCCTCGGGTTCGCCGCCGACTGTCATGCCTCTCGCCCAGGGATGGAACAGCGTCTGCTACGCCGGCGAGACCAAGGACGTGGAGTCGGCAACTGAGGGCATCGACGGCCAGTTCGCAGTTCTCTACGTTTTCGCTCCTGGTCAGGGGTGGCAGCGATTTGTGCCTGCCAGGCCCGACGCGAGCGACCCCATTCAGCTCGATCGATTCGCCCCAGTTCTGATCCTGGTCACTGAGGCGGGTGGCACTCAGTGGGTCTTTGACCCCTAGAGGCAGCACGCCCGCAGCCGGCGGGTGAAGGGCCTACGA
>CAZXAF010000021.1:0-13079 GCA_964638905.1 uncultured Dehalococcoidia bacterium | reverse complement strand
TTCTTCCCTCACACTGGCAGCGGCGACATAGTCCGTTCCCACATGCGCAATCTGCGGCGCAAGATTGGCAGGGTGGCGCGAGGCCGAGAAGTGATTCGCACTCTTCCCAGGCGCGGCTATCGATTTACTGCCTAGGGGCGCCAGGGGGCAGGCTTTCCTTGACTTTTCCTCAAGCCATCGCTATTCTCGCGATGGATGTGCCTGTCTAGCGGCAGACGAGCGGGAGTAGCTCAGTGGTAGAGCTCCTGCCTTCCAAGCAGGTTGTCGCGGGTTCGATCCCCGTCTCCCGCTCCACTGCCGTCAGACGTTAGTACGCATGCAAGGCGAGGGCCGCCGACAGGCGGCCTCCTGCTTTGTAGGCAGGTGTTCGGCGTTCGCCTTGTCTACTTCCAGACCATTTCGCACACCCGCTGGCGGCTCTTGATAGCGTTGAGCTGCCAACTCAGTAGAAGAAATGCTGACCTTTGGTCCGGGAGTGCTGGGTTTGAATCCCGCCCGCCCCTCCGACACTGGCGCCTGAGCCATCATGGCCCCCATAAGGACGCCGCCTAGCCAGTGTGCCCACGCGCAGGCAGTTTGAGGCTTCCGGAAGGGTCAACTTTTCCTCGCCGCTTGTCATAAAAGCCTTGCCACTCTGTTGCTGCCTTGTTATGGTGCGTCGGGCGGCTGGAAATGGCTGCTCGTCTTCTGTTTTGCGGCGGGGGGAAGGTGGTGTGAACGAGGCGGCTGCGGCTTGAGGAAACGTCATCTGTGTGTAGACGGTCGAGACGGCGGGGTGTTTGGGCAGAGCTTGGGGGCGTTCTGCGCTGGGGGAGGGGGTTGGATTGCCTAACTCCTGTTGCGGCGACACGGGCGGAGTATGGGCAGCCCAGAATTGACCTTGCGGCGTTTCGCGTGGCGGCCTCGGCTTTGTAACGACATTGGGCCAAGGCTCGTCTAAACGTCTGGGAAGACATAACCGAGACGAGGAGACCAGCCCGTCAAGCAGCTCCTCGTCCCGGTGAGATGGCTGCCCCCGGTAGGGAAGCAGCACAATGCTATTCTATCATAAAGCTATCGGCGCCGGTCGCCGCCTTCGTGTCGTTCTTGCTCTTCTACTGGGCTTTGTGGTCTTGATGGCTGTGGCGGTCCAGGCCTCGCCGACGCGGAACTCAGATGGGCTGGTCGGCCTGGTCTGGGCCGTGACGACGAGTTCCTCTGAGGCCCAGCAGGGTGCTATGTTCAACTGCCCGCAGCCCGATAAGTGGGCGATTGCGGTGTGGGATGGCGACGACGGCACCGGCGCCGAACAGGCCCTGGCCACCTGCGGCGAAGGGGCGGTGGCCGTCGCCTACGGCATCGACCCCAATACGCAGAACTGGCTGCGCTACTTCGCCGGACGGCCTGATATCAGCAACCTGATGACCCTGGACGAAATGCAGGGCGTCATGGCCCTCGGGAGCGCAGGCGCTCCGCCTACCCCGACCGCAAGCGCTACGTTGATGCCAACGCCCAGCCCGACGCCGACGCGCACGCCCACATCCACACCCACACCCACACCCACGACCATGCCTAGCGCGACTCCAGGGATCGCTCCCCCTCTCGGCTCGCCTTTCGTCACCAGGCAGGGAATGGGCCTGTCCCTCGGGGGCCAGCCCTTCCGCTTCGTCGGAGTCAATCGCTACAATCTTCTCACCATAAACCCTCCGGGCGGTTCCTACAGGGGCTGTGGTGATAGCTGGACGGATGATCAACTGGCGCAGTGGTTCTCCGAGGTGGATCGGCTGGGAGTTACTGCCGTGCGCTTCTGGGCCTTCCAAAGGTTCACCGCCTCCGGTGCGGACTTCAGCCAGTTGGACAAACTCCTATCGCTCGCCGGGGACTACGGCATCAAGGTTGTCCCTGTTCTAGAAAACCAGTGGAGTAGCTGCACGGCTGGCGGCTATAAGTATGACACTTGGTATCAGAGCGACTACCTCTCGCCCTACGACGGCTACCCGATCTCCTACAAGGACTACGTTGGCCGGATCGTCTCCCGGTACAAGGACGACCCGCGCATCCTCATGTGGCAGTTGATGAACGAGGCGGAGGGCAAGGACACGTCCGGCAACTCAGACGCCCAAGCCCTCTACAGCTTTGCCCTCGACATGTCGGCCTACTTGAAGTCTATTGATCCCAACCACTTGGTGAGTCTGGGCACCATGGGAGGCGGCCAGCCCGGCACCCAGGGGAGTGACTACAGGTGGATCCACTCCATCCCCACCATCGACATTCTGGAGTTCCATGACTATAATGAGGAGACCGCAAGCTTCCCTGGCGACCTGGCGCAGCGCGTCGAGGACGCCCTCGCCCTCAAGAAGCCGCTGTTTGTGGGCGAAGCGGGCATCAAAAGCAACTGCAGCGAGCCGGATTGTCTCAGCCCCGACCAGAGGGCGGCTCTTTTCGATGCAAAGATGGGGGCCGCCTTTGACAACGGCGTCAGCGGCTACATGATCTGGAGCTATCGGAATGCCGTGGAGCCGCCCACCGAGTACATATTCACTCTGACTGATCCCCTGGCGGCCATCGTGCAGGAGCTTGCTGCGCTAATAGGGTGATCCCATTTCCTGATGATGCCTAGGCTCTTCGGAAAGGGACCGTTGCAGTCTAGGGGCTCTTTGCCCGATAGAACTCGCTGATGACTGCCTCTGCCGGCTTCCCCCAAGGGCTGAAACCTGTATCGGGAGTCATCTTCGTTGGGTCCTCGCTGAGGGTGATCGCCCACACGTAGCAACCTTGAATGAAAGGCCTATCGGTGGCGATGAAACCGGCCCGGTAGTAGTTAGCCTGCGCCGTTAGGTCCTGCTCTGTGGCCGGGGAGTCTCCACCCCAATCCCAGGCGCGCTTTTCGGCGCCCGCTTCGGCAGCCATTCCGAACTCCGACAGGATGACGGGCTTGCCCCAAGTGTCGTGGGCGCTCTGGATGATATCTAGGGGAGCGCCCACATCGGTCTCACGGCTCCAGGCCGAGACCAGCTCCTCCACGCTCGGCGTATCCGACACGTCCAGATAGAAATAGGCGTCGATGGCGATAGCGTCGACGTCTCCCCAGAAGGTGATCCGGCTCAACTCATCCCAGTTGGCGCTGTAGGTCACCTGCCCTGAATAGACTTCGCGAACCTTAGCTATCAGGCTCCTCCACTCCTCGGGTTGACTTGTCGCCAGCGACACAAACTCCACCCCTATCGAGAAAGTCTCGACCTTCTCCTCTTCCGCCAGTATGGCGTAGTGAAGGATGAGATCCCCATAGTTGCTGAACCACATGGGGATGGAGCTCGGCCTCAGCGTTCCCCTCCAGTCGTAAGGGTTCCCCTGAGTGAGGATGCCTTCATCCAACAGGGGCCTGAGAAAGACCGTGAAGCCCATCCGGTGAGCCCGGGAAATGGCGAAACGCAGTTCTTTGTCGGAAGGTGTGCGCTCAGTGGCGAATACCTGGTTGGAGGTGACACCATCGGTGAAGATAGGGAAATTCAGGGACAGGGCATTCACTCCCCGTTCGGCCAGGTAGTTGTACCAGCGGTTGATATCCTCTTCCCACCCCTTGTCAGGCTTGTAGAGCAGAATGGCAGCCCCTGCGTGGAAGCTATCGGGGTTGAGACGGCGCCTCTCCACGGTAGGCTCCGGTGTGGCGGTTACCGTCGGCGATGTGCTCCTTTCAGCGGTGGGGCTGCTGTTGTCATCGGCAACTGGCGTGGCAGTCGCAGGCGGTGGACTGCCGCCGGTGTCCGTGTCATCTGCCTTCATGACCACTATCGTCAGGGCGATGCCAACGGCAACCAGAAGCGGCACCACGTGCAGGATTCGTCGGGTCAAGGAGACTCTCCGCTGACGGCGGACGGAGGCCAAACCTCGTCGTTCCGCCGGTAGATGGTCAGGCCTCGGCTGTCGAACACCTTCGCGTAGTTTTCGGCCACAATTGGTGAATCGTGGAGAGCACTGAGAACAGCGTCGGCGGTCAGACCCGGCTGCGTCCCCGACATTACGATCCAGCGGGCATAGCTGGAGGGGTCTTGCAGAGCCTCCCGCCAGAGGTCGCGGTTGCCCTCGTGAATCAGTTCCTTGATGGGCAAGCCAGATTCATAGATGAGCCAGTCAAGTCGAGCGCTAATCAAGATGCGTCCACCGTCGTAGTTCTGCCGCAAATATTCGGGGCCCGCTGTGAAGGGAATACACCGGTCTGTCCCCAAGACCTCGACCCTGCTGGCGCAGAACTCCTCGTTGACCCGCTGTTCGTCAAAGGCGGCCGCCGAAGGCCCCATCGCCAGCAGGCCCAACTGAGCGACCACTACAACACCGAGGATGAGATTACCCAGAGGGAGACGGCTCAACATGGCCACCAGCCCCAGCATCAGTGGCAAGACATAGAGCCCATATCGCACGTTGAGTGCCAAGTGAGGAGCCAGATCAGGTAGCCAAATGGCGGTGATTCCATCATATATTGCATAGATCAGGAATATCCCAGGCGCCGCCAGACTCAGCAGCGGCAACGGGTTCACCTCAGCCTGCCTACGGATGAGCCGCCAGAGCAGATAAAGGGTCCCAGCCAGGGCAGCAAGGCACATCACAGGCCCCATCATCTCGTATACAGCAAGGCCGTAGTACTGAGCGGCGGCGGGGAGGTTGTGCAGGGTCGGCAGGGTGCTGATGCCAGCCTCCTGCATTGCGATGTCCATGTTGGATCGAGAGCTGAAGGGGTTGGTGAGAAAATCAAAGGGGCTGCCGAAGAGGACCCAGTTCCAGACAAACCAGAGGAGGGGCGCCAGGCCAGCCAGGGAGGCGTAGGCTAGCCCCAGTCCCTCGCCCGCCTTCCAACCACCTCGCCGCCAGGCGATGATGGCGACGACGACGGCCTGGGCCAAGATCAAGGCCCAGCCCTCGTAGCGGTTGAAGGCCGTGAGCAGGCCGAAAAGACCCGCCAGCACGAGGTCCTGATCCCGGCTGTCCTTGACCCAGCGCACTAGATAATGGGCCGAGCCCAGGGCAGTGCAGATAAAGAGCGATTCGTTCATTGGGGTGGTCTGCATGTACAGCAGATTGGGGTTGGAGAGGAGCAGCAGGCCTGCCGCAAAGCCAGCGAATTTGCTGCCGCTGAGTTCCTGGGCCAGTCGAAAGGCGAAGAAGGCGCTGCCCCAGGCAGCGATGGTGCTGACGATGCCCCCTGCCAGGCCTGAGTGCCAGAGGTGATCGTTCCAGATGAAGGGCAGCTCCAGGACATGTAGTAAGGGCAGCCAAGAAGTGCCCAGTTGTGAGGCTCCAGGGGTAATGTTGTCCACCACCTGCCGTGCGATCTGCAGATGGCTGACGGAGTCACCATAGATAACGATGTTATCGTTGACGTAAGACCAGGCCAAGGCGCCGGCGGTCACCGCCACCGTCAGCAGCATGAGCAGCGGCAGCAGGAAACTGGTCAGGTCCCGTCCTGACCCAGACCTCATGCGGGCAAAGGTGGGAACAATCATGGCCTAAATACGACCTCGCGCCCTTCCGATCTCTCGATCACTTCAGCCACCTGCAAGTTGAACCGCTCGATGATGAGACGCTTCGACATGTTGCGACTCTGATACTTCTTCAGGTTTGTCGAGGTCGAGACGTGTTCCCTGTCTTTAACTGTCTGCACGGCGGAACCCTCCAACAGAGACCTTACCAGCCTGCGCCAGCTCGTGAAGCCCGTGCTCTGTCTTCTCCCAATAGTGGGGCCGCCGCACCAACTGGAAGATCGCTTTCCACAAGGCGACGCTCATCAATAGCCAGTAGAGGGGCATGGTCCAAGCGTATTTCACGAGGCTGTACTGCCGATGCCTCAGGCAACCCAGAACATGAGAATAGATAAAGAAGAGGTTGCCGGCCACGAAGGCGACAGTCCCTATGTAGAAAACCGGAAGAGGGAACAGATCAGGGAGAGCCTCGGGAGCGCTGATGTACCAAACACCCGTCATCGCCCAGAAGATGGGGTTGGCAAGGTAGGAGAAGATAGTACCCCCCACCATGACCTGAAAGCTGAGAAAGCCGTGGAGGCCCACCTCCCTCAATAGGCGTACCGGATTGCGCATGTGCACGAGCCACGTTTGGATGTAGCCCTTGATCCAGCGCGACCGCTGCCTTATCCAGCTGAATAAATTGCTGTTGGCTTCCTCATAGGTTACGGAGTCTATGATGACGGTTCGCCAGCCGCGGCGATAAAGGCGGATGCCCAGGTCAGCGTCTTCGGTGACGTTGAAGGCATCCCAGCTGCCCACCTCACGCAGCACATCGACCCGGAAGTGGTTGGACGTGCCCCCGAGAGGGATCGGCGCACCCCAGGCGTGCAGCCCTGGCAGGACGAGGTCAAACCACGCGGAGTACTCGGTCGTGAACCAGCGGGTGAGGAGGTTCTGGCTGGGGTTGTAGTAGCTTAGCTTGGCCTGGACGCAAGCCACCCGCTCTCCGCCTTTGGCAAAGGCGATGAGTGACTTCTTGAGCTGATCTGGATCGGGCCGATCCTCAGCGTCGTATAGAGCGCAGAACTTACCTCTGGCCCGGTGCAGGCCGAAATTGCAGGCTCGCGCTTTTCCCCGAGATTTGCCTTCCGGCACCTCAACAACCTCAAAGCAGGGAGGCAGCTTCAGGCCTGCGACAGCCTGAGCCGTCTCTCGATCATCGGCCTCCAACAGGATCTTGACGTCCAGCTTGTCCTGGGGGTAATTCAAGGCAGTGACATTCTCGATAAGCTGATGAACCACGCTCGCCTCTCGGTAGAGGGGGAGCAGGATCGTATACACCGGCAGGCAAACCTTATCCAGAGCGGCGATATCCCTGCCTGATATGGGTATCTCGGGAGACGACCAGAAGGCCCGCAACGTGACGGCTAGCTTGTACAGGCTGCAGAGGGCGTATATCGACACCGAAGCGGCCAATAGGCAGAGCAGAGTGGTCTGAGTGTACAAGGCTAGGGAGGCGGGCAACCCCAGGACCAAGAGGAAGCCAAACCACCGCTGCCACCTGATAAGTACCCGTTCAGCGGACTGCTGTGAAGGCAAACCCTTGAGGACGACGCAGGCGGCGGGGGCCGAACCCTGTGCGCCGTTATCCCTCGGCACACGCCGGAACCAGCTGGGCCAGCGGCTGTGAAGCGCCTTCACAATGTCTCCTCTGCCTTCAGCCTAGTTAGTGATCCCCGCATCAGGGCAACCTGTCGTAGAGGCAGGACCAACCCTCCGAGCAATCCCAGGGCCGCGAAGGTAATGCCATAAGCGAAAGCGACAGCGGTGGCTCCTTCGGGGGATGCGCCGTGGGCCGTGAGGAGTGCGGCTAGGGAGAACTCCCTCACACCTATGCCGCCCAGCGACAGAGGCACAACGGAAGCGGTTGAGGTCACCAACTCCGCCACCGCGATGTAGGCCCAAGGGAGGTGCAGGCCAACGCCTCGTATGATCAGACCGAGGGCGAGAATCGCAACGCAATGAAATACGAAGGAGAGGGGCAAGGCCTGCCGGAGGCTCACCGCGAGAGTTCTCTCTGCCAAGAACCGGCTAGCGGGGCCAGGCAGGGACCTAATTGAGGAGCTGTAACGGGGAAGAAGGCTGGCCATCAGGATGAGACCCGCAGCCCCGACCGCAGCCAGAGCGATCATTGCCGGCAGAGGCCAATACAAGAAACCGACGCCAAGAAGACCCAACAGAAGAAGGGCAAGGTATCCGGAAAGCCTGTCGATCACTACCGTGGCTATGGATAGCCTTAGGGGTAAGCCCATTTCTTTGGTGGCCACGTAGGACCGAACGCCATCACCCGCGTACGACCAGGGGAGTACCGTGTTGAAGAACATGCCGACAAAGTAGGTCCTGATGGCCTGAACCGAACCCACAGTCGTCTGATAAGTCCTGAGGAGCAGCCCCCACTTATAGCCGCTGAGCACCTGCGCCATCAGCAATAGAAGAAACGCCCCCACAAGAGGGGCTGGTTCAGCATCGCGCCACAGGGAAAGGAGCCTTCCAGGCGAGACCCGCCATACCATGAACCCGAGGAGCAAGATCGACACCACAGCCCGGACTATTACCGTCCATGGGCGTCTTCCCGACGACAGAGTCTTGCGGAGGCAAACGAGTTTCATGGGACAGCTTGGCGTGATGGCCAATCTCCTGACAACTACAGATGCTCCTTCGGGAGCTCCTTTCCCAGGCGGTCAAAGAAGTAGATGGCGAGCTCCCCTAGCAGTCCCATCATAAGGACACCTAGGCCCCATGCCGCGATAAGCACCCCGCCGATCAGAAGGGGTGCGAACACCGGCCAGTCCCCCGAAAGGATGCCTTGAACCGTCGCGGCGATTGTCAGGGCCAGGCCGACCGCTAGGGACAGTAGGGCCCAGCGAGCGAACCACTGGAGGGGGCGTACGGCGAAGCGAATCAGGAAGAAGACGGCCACCAGATCCGTTAGACCTATGGCCAGCCGGGACAACCCGTAATGCGAACGTCCCTCTGGCCTGGGGTGGTGCTGGACCTTCACCTCTCCTACCTGAAAACCCAATGCCGTCGCCAGGGCTGGCATAAAGCGGTGGAAGCCTCCATACAAAGGCAGCGCCTTGGCGACCTCTTTGCGGAAGACCCTCAATCCGGATCCGGAATCGTGGACGCTAACACCAAGCACCAGCCTCTGTAGCACTCTTGCCACCAGAGACTGCAGACGCTTTCCTAAGGGATCCCGCCTGGGAAACCGCCACGATGCCACCATATCGTAGCCTTCTTCCAGCTTGGCCAGGAGCTTGGATGCTTCCCGGGGGTCGTCCTGAAGATCGGCATCCATGGATATGAGTATGTCCCCTCTGACGGCGCGGAAAGCGTCTGCCCAGGACGCGGCCTCGCCGAGATTCCGAGAGTGTCTGAGGAGGACAACGCGGCTATCCGACGCCTGTATCTCCTTCATGACACCCCAGCTCCCGTCGGTGCTGCCATCATCGAGGATGATGATCTCCGCTGTCAGGCCGAGCTCATCGATGAAACTGGTCAGTAATGAGTGCAGAGGGCGGAGGTTTTCCTCCTCGTTGTGGGCACACAGGACAAATGAGACCTGAGGGGCCTCGCGGCCGTCGACGCTCCGCTCGTCAGTCGGACAGATCAGGCGCTTCGCTGACATCATGGCTATCACTTCCTAAAGGCGAGGCGAGGGGACGGTGTTACGTTTTCGGCTAGCGGGAGTTTTCGGAGCCGCTTGAAGCGTCCCTGCCGGCGCCGAATGGCTGGCCTTCCACCAAGCGATAAACAATGCGATCCCATCCTCGATGGGGACGCTGGGCCGATAGTTCAGGATACTACGGGCACGGGTGAGGTCGGCGCAGAGGGTGTGACTCTCTTCGGGCCTCGCTGGCATGAAGCGAATCCTCGCCTTTTCCCCCAGGCCCTGCTCGATGAGGCGAACTAGGTAGAGCATGGAAACGGGGCGGCCGCCGCTGAGGTTAATGGACTGGAAGCCTTCCACAGGGGAATCCAGGGCGGCCTCGATCCCGGCCACTACATCGGACACGTAGGTGAAGTCCCGCTGGCTGGAGCCATCGCCGTAGATGAGGACCTCGTCGCCGGTGGCGATGCGCCGCGTGAAACTAGACACCGCCAACTGGGGCCGCTGACGGGGTCCATAAGGGGAAAAGAACCGGAGGGGTATCACCGAGAGCCCGAAAAGACGCGAGTAGGTGTAGCAGAAGACCTCCGCCGCTGCCTTGGTAGCGGCGTAGGGAGAAAGAGGCCGCAACGGCGCGTCTTCAGCTATGGGGGTTCTCTCGGGCTGGCCGTAGACGGAGTCGGAGGAGGCGAAGACGAACTTGGGGATACCAAACTTGGCGCAGGCCGCCAGCAGGTTGGTGGTCCCCGCCACATTGGCATCTATGTAGGGCCCAGGGTTCTCTACAGAGGCTCTCAGGTTGACCTGGGCCGCTAAGTGGACGACGGCGTCCACCTGGAAAGCGGAGAAGGTGTGGTTCAGGAACTCGTTGTCCAGCATGTCTCCAACGGCCACCCGCAGGGCCGTCGACCCACGCGCCGCCGCAAGGTTCCCGGCCTCCACCTCCAGAGGGTTGAAGCGGTCCAGACAGACCACCTCCCGACCCTGGTGGAGCAGGCTCTCGATGAGGTGGGACCCGATGAACCCACCGCCTCCTGTGATCAGAACTCGGCCAACCATTAGATAGCTTCCTGCCGACTCATCTTCGATGTCGGCGGACGATGTCGATGGCTGTCTCAGCCACCCTCTGGACCTGGGCTTCCGTCAGGCTTGGGTAGATGGGCAGCGAGACAATGCCCTCGTAGGCGGATTCGGTGTTGGGGAACTGGCCTCGGAGGTCACCGAAGCGCTGGCAATACGCGGAGTGATAGTGGATAGGGATGTAATGCACCGAGGTGGCAATGCCCCTCTCGCGCATGAGTTCGATGAACCGGCCCCGGTCGATGCTGAGCATCTCGGTGCGAAGGCGGATCACGAACAGGTGCCAGACGTGGCTCACTTCCCCAAGCGCCTGAGGGACAACGATCTCCGGCACAGACTCGAAGAGCTGTTGATACTGCCGGGCGATCCGCTGACGAGCCTCCGTTAGGTGTGGCAGCCTTGCCAACTGGTGGATCCCCAAGGAGGCGAGGACATCCGACAAGTTGTACTTGAACCCCAAGGCTGCGACATCATACTGCCAGAAGCCGTTGTGGGAGTAGCGGGCCCAGGAATCACGGGTGAGGCCCTGGTGAACAAAGAGGCGGGCTCGGCGGGCCAGCTCCTCATCGTTGGTGACAAGCATGCCGCCGTCGCCGGTAGTCATGTTCTTGCTGGCGTAGAAGCTGAAGGCGGTCATGTCACCTATGGAACCGATCCGCCGGCCTCGGTACTCGGCACCGGCAGCGTGGGCCGCATCTTCGATGATGACGAGACCATGCTCACGAGCCAGGGCTAGCAGCCGATCCATATCGCAGGGCTGGCCTGCGAAGTGGACGGGGATTATCGCCTTGGTGCGGGGTGTAATCCTCTTCTCCACCTCTCCCGGATCGATGTTGTAGTCGTCCAGGCGGATGTCAGCCAGAACCGGCGTAGCCCCAATGTACAGAATGACGTTCACGGTGGCACAGAAGGTGAACGGGGTGGTGATGACCTCATCGCCCGGGCCGATACCGGCAGCAGCCAAGGCCACGTGCAGGGACGCGGTGCCTGAACTGGCGGCGACGGCGTGGGCAACGCCGACGTAGTCGCGAAATGCCTCCTCGAAGCGTCGAACCTTGGGGCCCTCGGTCACCCAGCCCGCGCGCAGGGTATCGACAACCTCGTCAATTTCCTCTTGCCCTATGGTGGGCTTGCTGAGGGCAATGTATCCTTCGTCTGTCATGCTGCGAAACCATCCTTGTCTATGAGGCCCAGCCCATCCCATGATGACCTTGGCAGAGCGAGTTCCCAAGGCTCAGCGGGAGTCTTGTCGAGGCTGCCGTACGGCAGCGGCTGGCGCTCGTCACCTACGCCCAGAGCGATATGTTCAAACCCCTTCTCCCGCATTGCCCGCGGGTCGAAGACGTTCCTTCCATCGATCACCAGAGGCCTTCGCATAAGGCTCCGGATCCGCTCCAACTGGACACTCTTTAGGCCATCCCAAGAATTGGCCAAAACGAGGGCGTCGGCGCCATCCGCTGCGTCGTAGACATCCTTCGCCACCTCGTACGGGGGGTGACGGAAGGTCTCGTGTTCAACAAGTGGGTCGTAGACTTTGACCCAAGCCCCTATGCGGACGAGCCTCTGAGCAATCTCTAGCCCGGGCGCAGCCCGGACATCATCGGTGTTGGGTTTGAAGGCCAGGCCAATGATACCGATCACTCTGCCTTCCAGATCGCCAAGCCTCTCCAGGAGCTGATCGATGACCCCCTGCCTTTGGGCATCGTTGACCTCTCGCGCTGCGGCCAGCAGCCTCGCCGGCTGCTGGACGAGCTTGGCCACAAGCGCGAGGGCGGCAATATCCTTGGGCAAGCAGGAACCACCGAACCCTAATCCGGCCTCTAGGTAGGCATGAGGACCGAATCTGTGATCTAGTCTTAGGGCCCGACTCACTATCCTGACATCGGCGCCGACCCTTTCGCAGATGCCGGCAATCTCGTTGACGAAGCTGATGTTGACGGCCAGTAGGGCATTGGACGTGTACTTGACCATCTCGGCGGTCCTGGGATGGCAGACAATCTTCGTCCCTGGGAAGTCCAGGTAAAGGGCCAAAAGGGCTTCCCGTGCCTCTTCTGTAGTCACGCCTAGAACCACCCGATCGGGGTTAAAGAAATCCTCCACGGCCGACCCCTCACGGAGGAATTCGGGATTGCAGGCTACAGAGGGGCCAGTGCCGTTCTTGGACAGTAACCGCCTGGCGGCCTCGGTGGTGCCGGGTGGGACTGTGCTGCGAAGAGCCACCACGGCATCCAGCCGCACGTACGGCGAAAGGTCTCGGAGAGCGGAGAGTAGATTGGTCAGATCGATGGCCGACCCGTCCACCGAGCCCGTGTCCACACAGATGAAATGTATCTGCGCAGGCAATAGCCGCTCATCATACACCTCGCTCACTTCCAAGTTCCCGGAGTCCAGCGCTTTCCTGAGAAGCTCATGGAGTCCGGGCTCGAAGAAAGGCGCCTGCCCCTTTCGCAACTTGGCTACCATGTGATAGTCCAAGTCGACACCAAGGACGCGATGCCCCTTCGCGGCGAAGCTCAGGGCGGTGACAAGCCCCACCCGGCCCATCCCGATGACACTCAGGTCGGGCATCCACCCATTCCGCTCTTGCTTGTCTCTTAAGTGCAGTTCCGGGCCGTCCACTCGATGTACCCTCCGTTTGGATGCTGGTTGCAGAAGGCGAGCCGTTATCCGTCCGGCAGTTCTATCCTCACTTGCCGACCGTCGGATCCGAGGACAAGGCCGCCATTTCTTTCAGCCCACTTCCAGTGTAGGAGCTACAAGGAGGACGACAAATGAACAAGTGGTAAACAGGAAGTAGAATCTAGGGTAAGATCTTGGGTTGGCATTGGGTGGTTAGTGGCCCTGTTGGCGCAAGTTCTGGGGGCTCAACCCCACCCCGGTTTCACCCCGGATTT
>CAZXAF010000020.1:0-13124 GCA_964638905.1 uncultured Dehalococcoidia bacterium | reverse complement strand
ACCGCCGCCGACCAATACACCAACACCGCCGCCGACCAATACACCAACACCGCCGCCGACCAATACACCAACACCGCCGTAAGAGGAATAGGGGAGCAACATGGTATCTTCGAAATATCTATTGCGTTTGATCCGTTTGCTAGCCGCTGTGGGGAGTGGAACGGCCTTGCTGGGTATTGCTATACTTTGCCTCGGAGCGCTGTCCGCCACCGCCGACATCACTGGGACTGACCCCGAGTTTCGAGCTATCACCATCACGGCTACCCTGCCCATATCCGACACCGCCCCCGGCAGCGGCATTTCCCGGACTGTCTACTTCAACAACATGAAGGCAGGTGGCGTGCTCACGCTGACTCTTAACATCAGCGGCACGCCGACCCTCACCTTGACGTGCGGCCCAGGTTTCAACCAGACCACAACACGGGTCTATACGTCGAGTGACAGTCCATTGTTGCCTGTAATCACCTACTCAGCGACTTCGGAGCATGGTGACCAAGACCTGTCCTTCACGGCTACCAATGCCAACAATGTGACAACGACCTTGGTGTTGACCTTCACGCGGGACATCACGGCCCCGGAGGTCTTCATCACCGATACTCTCTTCACCGTCCTCTCGACTGCCAACTTGCCCACCTACACCATCTCTGGCCGAGTCACCGACATGCAGGCAGGTGTGCAGGCCGTCCGTGTGCTGACCGGCACGGGCGGAGCCTGGCAAGATGCCAACCTGAGCGGTAACGATTGGTGGTGGAAATGGACTCTGCCTGAGGAGGACTGGGAGTTCCACGAGCTGAGGGTCAGCGCTACCGATCACGTGAGCAACACGAGTACGGTCACTGGCACGACCTACGTAGACACTATCCCACCGATCAACCCGGACAGTCTGACTTCGACAGTGCCCACCAACACCTGGGGGACATGGGTGGGTTTGCCGGTGACCTGGACGGCCGGGCATGATGGGAGCAACGTGATTAGCTATACCTATGTTCTGACCACAACCTGGCCTTATAGTATAGGATTCACTGACCCACTGACTACGGTCCAGGCCATCACCTTGCCCCTTGACTCCGACGGGGTTTATACCTTCTCCCTGCGGACACAGGATTTGGCTGGCAACCTGGCCACGGACACCATCCGCTCGGGGGCGTTCCTGCGGGATGCCACGCCGCCATACACCGGCAGCGTGATTATAAACGAGGGGGCTGAGTTTGTTACCGGCACAACCGTGGCACTCACCCTGTTCTCCAACGATGCCGCCAGTGGTGTGGCCCAGATGTGCCTGAGCAATACAGATGCCTGCACGTCGTGGGAACCCTATGCCATCTCAAAAACAGAATGGTCTCTGGGCGACTCGGATGGAATCAAGACGGTCTATGCCTGGTTCCGTGATCAAGCACTCAAAACCGCCGGCCCCTATAGCGACACGATTCAGGTCTTCGTCCCACCATCTCGTCTGTACTTGCCCCTTGTAGTGAATAACTACCGGCCGTTCGTCAACGGAGACTTTGAGCAGGGTGATTTCGGGTGGGACTTTGTTCTAGATCAAGGGCTTCCTGCTCAACTGATCAATTCTTTCGTCGAGGAAAGCGGGGGAGAACTAATCCCGTTGGGAGATAATTGCGTTCTGCTGGGCCGTACAGACTATCTCTGTAGCTCCACGGGCGTGCCGGTTGGGTATGCCGCTGTAGAGCAAACATTCGCAGTTCCATCAACAACTATTCCCATCAGCCTGACTTTCAGGTACGTCATCTATACTTGGGATGCCTCGCCCAGTGACACTTATGACCGTTTTGAGGTATATGTTGTCACAGATAGCTCAGAGGAGCTGGAACTTTGGGATGGAAATCAGAATAGCACCAGCCTGTCTTGTGACAAGCGCTGGAGAGTACCAGGGCCAGACAACCCACGGGATAGCAAGCAATCAGGATGGGCTACAGGAGAAGTTGCCCTGGGACCCTTCAAGGGACAGATGATCACTATTTCCTTCAGGAACTACAATCGGTTTGACGGATGGTATAACACCTATACCTACTTGGATGACATCCGTCTGGTTACTGAGCCGTAGCAGGAGACGCCAAGAGATGAGGTGTGGCAATTGGGATGTGAGAGCTACGCTACCCGTTCCTCGACTGTCATTGATCGGAGTAGTCTTCTCAGTCTCGTTGCTCGTGCTGGGGGTTTCTGGGGGGGCGGAACTGTCAGAGGATATGGCTGGTTGGACTAACATTATGACCGAAGACTTCGAAGGTAGTTTCCCAGATCCATGGGATATAGTTGATGACGTTGCCGGCTACGGCGAATACTATTGGGCCAAGCGCAATTGCAGGCCTCGCTCCGGCTCCTACAGCGGTTGGGGTGTAGGTGGCGGTGCCGATGGTGGTAGCCTTCCCTGCGGCGCTGACTACCCCAATAACACCGAATGCTGGATGGTCTATGGGCCATTTGACCTCACTAACGCAGCCGATGCTGAACTGCTTTTCTGGTATTGGAATGTCTCTGAACTGTGCGAGTCCGATTGCCCGGATTGCCCTTGTGATTACCTTTTCTGGGGCGCTTCCGTAGACGGCACAAGTTTCTATGGCACTCGACTAAGTGGGAATTCCGATGGGTGGAACTATGTGAGCTTCGATTTGACCGATGTCTATACCTTAGGTGATCTTACCGATGAGCCTTGGGTCTGGATAGCCTTCATGTTCGGAAGCGATGATGATAGTATCACCTACTCTGAGGGTGCTTATGTAGATGATATCATCCTCCGCAAGATGATGTCAACGCCTGGTGGCACGCCCACGGCCACCGAGACCCCAACGACGACACCTACTAGCACGCCCACGGCCACCGAGACGCCAACGGCGACACCTCCCGGCACGCCAACAGCCACCAAGACGCCAACGCCAACACCCACCGGCACGCCAACAGCCACCAAGATGCCAACGATGATTTATCTACCTTTGATATTGAAGAACCTCTGGCCAGATTTATATGAGCCCAACGATGCGTGGAAAACTGCCTGGGGGCCGCTGCAGAAAGGAGCTCCCTATACAGCCGCCATCTGTCCGGAGACGGACTCCAGTGACTGGTATTGGCTCATCATTAGTACGTTGAATCCAATCACCATTGACCTAACTGGCCTGAACCAGGGAACCGACTTCAACCTGTACGTCTACTATGACGATGATGGCGATCCCGACACCTATCCGCAGTACCTGTGGGGCGAAGTCCAGAGAGGGGCTGACCACCTGGTACGCACGCCCACGCATACCGGGACCTACTATGTCCATGTGTACAGAAACCCCGACCCAGCTTACGGTCTGAACGTCGGACCCTATAAGTTGAAGGCCAACTTCGATTAGATATCCGTAGCAGGTGATCCAATGCCCTTTCGCCGGCCGCTGTTCATCGTAGTAGTCGTCATCTTGGTTCTGTCGCTCACAGTCCTCTTCATGTGCTCCTGGTACCTCAACAGACATTTCGAAGCGCTGGAGGCGGATCGACAGGCACGGGCCACAGAGCAAGCCATTGCCCTGGTCACAGGGGCTGCGCAAACAGCCGAGGCCCAGGGCGCCACCGCGACCGCCCAAGCCATCGAGTTGGACAGAAAAGCTGCCACTGCTGCCGCTGCCCAAGCAGCCACAGCTACCCAGCAGGCCATCAACCTGCAGGGCACCGTTACTGCCGAGGCTTTGCTTCAAGCGGCCACGGCCACGAAGCAGGCCAAGGACCTGCGGGCCACAGCCGTTGCCCAGGGTTGCGCCGCCAGCGATCGCTACAGCCTGCACGTTGGGGAGCCTGAGCTCTTCCCCAAGCCAGGGAGAATGTACGTCATTGGCAATCCACCGTTTGCGGTGCGCGCTACCTGGGAGGTGACCAACACCGGAGAGTGTACCTGGGAGGAGGCACGTCTGCGGCCGCTGGGCGGGGGAGAGGCCATCCCGGTGCTGGAGGGGGAATGGGTGGAGCCGGGCCAGGTGGTGGAGATTAGTGTACCGTTTCCTTTCAGCGGTGGTGGGGATGTGGACAGGGTGCGAGATGTGGAGGGTGAGTGGATATTGGTAGTGCTTAACCCGCTGGGGGGTGATCACGTGCTCTTTGAGCAGCCGCATCTGAGCTTGAAGGTGGAAGGCTGGGTCGTCGCTGGCACTCCAACGCCGACGCCCATACCGACGTCGACGCCGACTCCGACGTTCACACCGACGTTCACGCCGACGTCTAGACCTACCCCACCGCCACTAACAGCGACCAGCACAAAGCCACCTCTGCGACCAACGGCGACCAAAACAGGGCCACCACCGCCACCAACAGCGACCAGCACAAAGCCACCTCTGCGACCAACGGCGACCAAAACAGAGCCACCGCCGCCACCAACGGCAACCAGCACAGAGCCACCACCAGCAACCAGCACAGAGCCTCCATACCCGCCACCACCGACACCAACAGAGCCACCATATCCCTAGCGGGGGAGCAAGACAGGACTCGTTAGCCGGGGGGAATGGGTGGAGGGCTACCCAGGCAACTATCGGACCTGATGGCATTGAGACTGGCTTTCCCACCTAGCAGCCAGCGAACTACTGTGAGTGGCCCGGCTTTCAAGTACAGGCCCATAGGATCTACAAACCGAGGAGGGACGTTCATGACCGAGACTTACGTAGCTCAGACGCTATTCGAGGCCGACAAGGCTATGCGAGAGAATCGCTGGACAGAAGCCATAACCTTGTACGACGAAGTGCTCCAGGCCGCACCCAACCACCAGGTTGCTCAACAGGGGCGGCGACGGGCCGAGGCCCGGCAGCACAAGGATGAGGAAGTCCGCGAACTCATCCAGACCGGAGACGAGCAGATGGCTGCTGGCCACTACCGTCAGGCAGCCGAGACCTATACGCGGGCCATTAACCTGGGAGGCCAGGAAGGCATCCTGAAGTACCATGCCCTCCTGGAGGGCAGGCGAAACCAGGCCCGTGACCTGGACGTTTGGCAGACCCGCCTGCAAAAAGCCCAACAATCATCAAAGGGCCTGGAGAGTGCCGAGGCCTGGGAAAAAGCCCGAGAACTGTTTGACAGCCTGATCCACGAAATGCCGGATTCTCCCCCTTATGCCGCGATGCTCAAACAGGCGCGCCAGGAGCGAGAACGGATTGAGGGACAAATGGACTTCCAGGCCCTATTCGAGCGGGCAGTAAGGGCTCTCGAGGCCGATGATTACGAGCAGGCGATGGAACTAGCCTCTGCCGTGCCCGATGGAACATCAGTGTCAAAGAGGGCACGGAAACTGAGTGCCGAAGCACGACACGTTTTCGAGACCTCCATCCAACCTATCTTGCAGAGAGCCGAGACAGCCTACCAGGAAGGTCGCTGGGCTGACGCAGCCGCCGAGTTGGACCAACTGCGCGAGAGTTTTCCTGGTAATCCCTCCTGGCAACGCCCATGGCTCAAGGTCTGGATGACCCATGGCCAGCAGGAGTTGGATCGAGGTCGCCAAGCCAACACCGCCCGCCGCTTCGAGGAGGCAGGGCAAGCCTTTGAGAAAGCCCAGCAGGCCTTTGACAAAGTGCTGGAGACCCATCCTACGCACGCCACCGCGCCCAGGTTGCTGGCCGAGGCCGAGGATTTGCACCTGATCGCCCTGGAAGAAATCCAGGCCCAGGGCGATTGGCAGGCTGAGCGGCGAAAGGAGGCACGGGCTGCTCTGGAAGGGGCTTTGGAACGGATCCGGCGAGCACGAGAGGCAAAGCGCGATTATGCCGCCGTAGCAGCCACCGTTGAGGCCATGCACCAGGCCCTACTGACCGAGCTGGAGCGCATTGTCGAGGAAGAGCGCCACCTGAAGTACGGCGAACTGCGGTTGGGAGAGCGGCGTCTAGGCGAGGCAGCCGACTACTTTCGTGAAACCTTGAGCTCTCTGCTATCTGAACATCAACGCCAAGCGGCCGATGGGCTGAGTCGGGCCGAGGCCGAGCAACGGGCCTTCCAGGCCGATGTGGAGCGAGGTCAGGCTGCCAGCAACCTTGATTCGGCCGTCGCTGCTTTCCAGGCGGCCTACGACCGCTGGCCCTACGGTCCCGACATGCCTCGCCTCTTGGAAGAGACGTTGGTGGAGGCAGGCGAAGCAGCGCTGAACGCCAACCAGGACAGGAAGGCGGCGGGATACTTTGAGCGAGCATTGAAATTGAATGAGGACAACAAGCGGGCCCAGCGGGGGCTGGAAAAGGTCAAGATAGGTCCTTTGGTGCAGAAGACGCTAGACGAGATCAAGGATGGCCTCAGCGAACTGCAAAAACGCCCCGAGGTTCGTTCGGAGGACTTCGACCCGTTGCTGAAGAAATTGGATCAGGTGCTCCGCAAAGCCCGCAACTTTCCTGATCTGGCCACTCAGTTGGAGAGTGCCCAGGAGGAAGTGCACCAGCAGCAGATGCCGTGGAAGGAATACGCGCGCCTGGCGGATCAAGCGGAGCGGCGGCGACAGGCCAGGGACTGGGAAGCGGCCCTGGAGAAGCTGGAAGAGGCAGTGGCGTCGCTGGGCGACTGGCCAGCGACTGGCTCGCGTGAACGATTGGCAGCGTGGGGAAAGGCTGCCACTGTGCTGCAAGCTGCCCGTCAAACTGTCCCGAAAGCCTACCAGCAGGCCCAGGAGGCATACGAAGCTGCTACAGAGACCAGTAACTTTGCAGTCGCTCTTGTGCCGTTAGATCAGGCCGAGGAAGCACTACGCCAGGCCCAGGAGGCCACCGGCAACCTTCTCCCTCCCGATTTGGAACCCCTGACCGGACAGGTGGCAGACCTACGCCAACGCACCGAGGTGGCCAGTCAAGCCATGAGCCAATACGCCGCCGGCAACCTGGCCGACGCAGTGCGTACTCTGCGAGCGGCCACGGCCCTGCGCAGCGAGGATCCGGTGCTGAGCACACTACGCAGTCGCCTGGAAGAGGAGTTCAAGACCCATGCAGATGAAGTCTCCGCCGAACTGCTGCGCCGAGCGGATGCGGCCATCGAGGATGGCAACCTGACGGAAGCCCTCGACCTGCTGCGCCAGGCTCGGGAACTCCGACCCACACCGGAGATCCAGAGTCGCTACAATCAACTTCGGCGGCGTAAGGAACTGGAAGATCGCCTGCGGGAAGCTGAGGCCGACTACCAAGGCAAACTAGCCACTCACAGCCTCCCCGACGCGTCAAAAGCTTTGCACCCAGCCCTCAAAGCCCTGTTGGAACCTGAGGCTGGCCTGCCGTCCGAGGTGCGAGACCAGCTATTAACCTTGGAAATGCTGGGCGGTCACGAAGATGGCCTGGCATTAGGCAAAGGAGAGCACTGGCAAACAGCTCAGAACCTGCTGGAGCAAATCGGGCGGGCAGGGACTGAGCATTGGGCTGCTAGGCGGGCCTACTACTTCGCTGACCTATGGGCCAGACTGGCCCGTGAGGTGGCCTTGCAGGGCATCATCGCCTCGTCTATCGAATTGGGCAACATCCTGGAGAGCTATCGAGCGGCTGCCGCGCGTGTACGACAGCACCCAACTGACGAGGAGGTGATAGACAAGCAGCGAGAGGTGCGGGAATTGCTGATTAGCCGTCTGAACGATTCGGCCGGCAAGCGACTCAGCAGAGGCGAGCAGGCTGTGGCCGAGGGACGCTTCAGTGTGGCCTTGGAAAACCTGAAGAGCCTGGAGGGCGACATTTACGAACCGGTGGAGGCAGAGTTTCCAGGCATGCTAGAACAGTACGAGGAGGTAGCAAAGATTTGGGACGAGGCTGCACGGCTGCGCGAACGGGCAGAACGGCTGGAATCGCTCTACGAGCAGGTATCGCCTTTGTTGGAAGACGCTGAGAAGGCTTTCCTTAATGACGATTTGGATAAAGCAGAGGAGAAGCTGCGTGAGATCGGCGATGTCCGAGAGGCACCGGACCTCCAGGCGGAGGTTGAGGACATGTACCGACGCATCACAGAAGCCAGCTCTGAGAAGGCACGCCAGACCTTGCATGCCGCCCTCACCGCTGCCGAGGCGGGGCTGATGGTAGCTATTACGACAGAAGACTACCAGAGCATCTTGAAAGACCTGCAAGAATCCCAGCAAGACCTGGACATGCAGTTGCTTGCAGAGGAAGATCGTGCTCGTTATACTCAGATGGTGAAGCAAGTCAGCCAGGCCAAGGAAGCCTTCGTCGAGGGCGAGAGTTGGTTTGAGAAAGGTCAGGCATTCTTTGATCAGGGAAACTATGAAGAAGCTGTCGGTGCTCTGGATAAGGCGCTTGCTGCCACCCGCGAGGGGGGAAAGAAGGTGGAGATTCAAGTTATGTTAGACAAGGCACATCCCCTGGCGAAGGACCAGCGGCGGCAGCAAGAGGCCCAGCAGCGGGGCGAGGCCCTATTCCACGCTGCCGATTACGAGAAGGCTCGTCAGGAACTGACCCAGGCTCAGGCCCTGGGGGGTGATGTAGGCAGCTACCTGAACGCTACCCGGGCCGGTGCCTTACTGGAAAGTGCTAAGCGCCATGAGAAGGACGATGTAGAGACCGCTCTGCTCGACCTGGAAGACGTCATCCGCCTGGACCAGGGCAACTCTCTGGCCGAAGGTATCCTTGAGGAAGCCCGTCGCTTGTCGCAACGGCTTAGAAATCAACGCGAGGAATGGAAAAGGATGCAAACTGACCTCAACGCGGTCCGTCTGGCCCTAGCTGAAGAACGACTCGATGAGGCCCAGGCCAAGATTCAGGAGATTCTTCAGGAGGCTCCAGACAACAGCCAGGCTCAGGCTCTCCAAGACCGGATTCAGTGTATGCGACAGGCTCGGGATTTGGTGCAGAAGGCACAGACAGCCCTGGAGAAAGGAAACTACGACGAAGCCCACGCCAACGTGACCACCATTCTGGAAAGCGTACTGCCAGGTTACCCCGATGCCCAGGCTCTGCTTAAGCGCATCGAAGCCGGCAAGCAGGCCAACGAGGCCCTGGTTCGCGCCGAGAGCTTGGCCCGCAGCCATGAATTCCAGCAGGCTCGCCAAGCGCTGAAACAGGCCATAGGTCTAAAGGCTGACCCAGCCCGCTTGAGAGAGGTCCAGGACACCATCGCCGAACTAGAGCGTAGTTGGGAAGCACACACGATTGGTCCCATCCACACTGCGTTCCGTGACGGAGACTATGCTGACTATGCTGAAGCTCTCGGCCGTTGTCATCAGGCACTAGGGAGAGAGGTGTCGCCCGATTTCCGAGTCGAGTTGGAGAATCTGCAAACCAACATCGTCAACCGTTGGACAGAAAAGGGATTAGAACAAGCACGAAGAAACCTCGGACAGGCGACTAGTGAGGAGGAGTTCGATTCTGTTGTGGCCATCCTCGATCAACTAGTGGCCCTAGAGCCTGCGCCAGCCCCCTCTCTGGTTCGAGAGATCAATAGGCTGCGCCGCCGGGCTCACGAAGGGCGGCTCCAGCTCCAGATCCAGGCAGCCACGAGGCTGGGTGAGGAAGAAGGCGACTGGAAGGGGGCTCTGGACTGGTTGGAGCATGCAGGTGATGAAGCAGAGAAACTGGGACTGGGACGGATCGTTGGCGAGGTTGCCAAATTCCGGTTCAAGATCGAGGAGAAACGCGAACGTGAGGCGGTCGAAGAAGAGCGGACAAGAGGCGATGAATGGCTGGAGGAGGCGCGTCAGAAGCTGGCGGCCGCTGCTGGTCGAGCCGATCTAGAGGGAGTTCGTGACTTAGCTCGACAGGTGCTGAGACTTCGCTCTTTCGAGCACGACAGCGTGGCTCTTGACCTGGAAGAGGAAGCCAAACAAGCCATCAGCTTCTATGATACGACAGCCCAGGCCATCGAACAGGCCCGGCAATTGCTGCACGATCGTCGTTTTCGGGAGGCGACCTCGGCCCTCGGATTGACTACCGTATCGTCTCTTCTGCAAGAGCAGTACGAGCAAGTGCGCGCCCTGTCGCGTATCCTACTCCAGGCTGAGAAAGCGCAAGATAAAGAGAATTGGGAGGTGGCCCTGGAGCACTATCAGCAGGCCCTGGCTCTGGAGCCAGTCCTGGAAGCTCGCCTGGAGGGTGACCTGGACCGCTGCCGCAACCGCTTGCTAGAAGCAATCACTACCCGTGCCCAGGCTGCTCTGGAGATGACGCCACCTGAGCCTGACACCGCCAGTCAGTTGCTGGATGAAGCTGAGGAGAAGGACTGGCTCACGTCAGCCTACAGCGCTACCTTTGTCCGGCTACGAAACTGGGCCACCAGCCAGGAGCAAGTAGTCCAGGCAGTCAGGTTGCTGGAGGCTAACGAGCCAGCCCAGGCTCTGGATGTCCTCAGCCAAGCCCGCCGTGCAGCGCCCGATGACCAGCGTGACCACATTCAACAATGGGAGCATCTGACCCAGGCAGCCCTGGCCTGG
Organism: uncultured Dehalococcoidia bacterium; assembly: GCA_964638905.1. GTDB lineage: Bacteria > Chloroflexota > Dehalococcoidia > SM23-28-2 > SM23-28-2 > SM23-28-2. The sequence continues at coordinate 2,755 of CAZXAF010000020.1, read as the reverse complement.
GAGCAGAGCGAGTTGGACGTTGCCAAGCGCGAACTGGAGGCCTTGGAGGGATCCATGGCCGACCTGCCCCTTGCCCGTCGCCTGCGCGACGGACTCGCCCGTGCCCGGCAGGTCGGGAGTGATTTGCGCCGGGCCCTGGAGGATGCAGATAAGGCCCTGCGAGTTGCGCCTCCCCGCTACGACGACGCTGTCTCTGCCATGCAACGAGCTTCAGAGCTGGCCCCAGGTGATTCCCGTGCTGATCGCGCCCGACAGAACGTGCGCACTCAGTTGCAGGGTGACGTGGAGAGGGCCAGACAGGCCAACCAGTACGATGATGCCCTGAAACTTGCTCGCATGTTACTCCGCTTGGTCCCTGATGACGAGATATTGGTCCAACAGGTTAAAGCTCTACCCACCGAACGAAAAGAGCACTTGGAAGCAGCCATTGCCAACTTCCACGATGCACTCCAGGCTGATCAGCTGGACAAGGCACGCAGCGCTCTTGAACGGGCGCGCACCATCGCCAGTCCGGAGGGAGATCCCCGCATGGAGCCCTTTGAGATGCGCCTGAAGGAACGATCTGATGTGCTGAAGCAAGTTGATGCTCTGATCAGCAAGGCCCGCAGCCATGTAGGGCGTGGTCAATGGGAGCAGGCCACAGACAGCCTGTTGGAAGCTCGCAAGAACGCCCCTGCCTATCAACCTGTCGTCGAGACAACCAACGATCTACTGGATGGTCTAGGCAGCCTGGCTCGCACCTGCCTGACCGAGGAACGCTTCGACGACGGCATCGCCCTGTGCGACTTAGCACTGCGATTGCCCACCCGGGCCGACATCGTCACCTTGCGCGAGGACATATCGCGTACCTGGGACATGCAGCTAGCCACACTGGTACAGTTGGCTGGATCTGCTCTAGATAGTTGGGACATGGAAGAGGCAGCCCGTGTTCTGCAACGGGGGCGGACCATAGCTACTAAACATCGCGTGCTACCTCAAGGTGACAAGCTTCATGATCGTTTGCAGCAAATGTATGACGTGGCTCCCCAGTTGAAAGAGGCGATGGAAAAGGGTTGGTCAGCCCTTGAGGATCGAGACTATCAGGCAGCCCAAGAGGTCTTTGCACAAGCATTGAAGACTGCGCCCGAGTTTCGCGAGGCCGAGCGCTGGCGCGACTACGCCGACAACATGGCACGCGCCATTCGCACCATCCAGGAACAGGAAAAATTCGCGCTGGGCACTCGCTACTTGGAGGCAGCTGAAGGATTCCTCCGCATAAGGCGTGGTGAGCGACTGCCCTCAGTATTGGGTGGCCAGACACGGCTGCGTGAAGAACGGCGATTGGCCGTGTACGAAGCCTATCGCCTGGCCCAGGCCGCTCTTAGTATGGCCGAGCTCCTGGATCAAATGCGACTCCTTATCAGGACGGGGGAGCTGGAGCAGTTGGAGAAAGCCCATGAGATGGGGGACAGATTGCAACAGGAGAGGGATGCCTTCTCCCAGTTGTGGCAGGCTCAGGTAGCTCCTCCTGATGACTTCAGTGTCGAGGGGCCAGCAATCGAGACCCGGCCCGAAGCAGAGGTGCGTGAACCCGAATCAGTTATCCCGCCTCCACCCCCGGAACCAAAACCACCGGAAACGATGCCGCCCGAGGCTGTTGAAGTGCAGCCCAAGCCGGACATATCTCCGCTGTCTGCCTATCAGCCAGAAGAGACCATTGGACTCGCCTGGCAAGTGGCGGGTGCATCGCAGGCGGCTGAGGCCCAGGAGAGTGTCCCCCTGCCTACTCTGCGTGAGGAGCCAACTAAGGCAGAGGTGACCGAGTCGCTAGTAGAGCCAACCGAACCTCCGTCGGCCCGTGAGCCACTGCCTGAGCCAGAGCTGGTACCTGAGGAGACACCGACCGAACCAGAGTCCGGGACTGATGATCAGCCACCGCCGCTGAGTTGGTCCAGCATGATGGCCGGCTACACCATTACCCCCCTCGAGGAGGACGAAGATGAGTAAGCTAGACGATCTAATGGGCAAGCTGGAGCACGAGATCAAGGAAGAACGCCAGCGCAAGGAGCGAGAGCAGAATCTGCAAGAGGCTATTAGTAAAGGGCATCAGGCGTTGAAGGCTGGCAATTACACAGCCGCCAGGTCCTTCTTCGAGAGCGCTCTGTCCATAGACCAGGAAAACCCCGACGCCCAGGCAGGTCTCAAGGACACGTTGTATACGGCTGGCCAGGCAGCAGAGAAGACTGGCCAGCGCCGAGAGGCACGGGAGTACTACCAGGCACTGCTGGATTTCGATCCCGATAATAGCAATGCCCTCGTGCGGCTGAACGCGATGACTCGTCAGATCCGGATACGTTGGGCTATCGGCATTGGCGGTCCTGTGGGCGTGATCATTCTGCTCTTCATCCTGGCCCAGGTTAGGCACTTCATCCTCTGGCCAGCGGGAGCCTGCAACATGCCAGGCGTGGGAGGACTTCTGTGTAGCCCTACTCCCACCCTCACCCTTACGGCTACACCTACACTCACGCCCATCCCTACAGCCACACCCACGCCTATACCCACATCCACACCTACACGCACGCCCACGCCTATACCCACATCCACACCTACACCCACATCCACCAACACTCCAACGTCCACACCCACTTACACGCTAACGCCAACATTCACCCCCACCTTTACCCCGACTCCTACACCCACGCCAGGACCGCTCCTGGGGCGCATGCGCTACGAATGGGTTAGCGTCTATGCTGACTGGGAGGGTACCGATGAGGTG
>CAZXAF010000019.1:0-13548 GCA_964638905.1 uncultured Dehalococcoidia bacterium | reverse complement strand
CGCTGGCTAATTTCGCGCGTTTCCCCATGATATTCCTCTGCGGGGTGTTCACACCGGTGGGCGACATGCCCGCTGTCCTACGGCACATCGCTTACGCACTCCCGCTCACGTACACGGTTGACGGCGCCAAGTACGCCCTTGCCACAGACGGCGGCGGTAGTCCCGCAAGGGACGTCGTTGTACTCGCTGCTTTCGCTTTAGCCCTGATGCTCCCCGCCGTGAGAATGCTTCAGCGCAGATTCGAGTGATTGGAAGAATGCATGGCGGCTCTGTCGGCCAGAGTCACCGGATTCCATTTCGGAGCTTCCAGCCGCGGGTGCGGCTTGGCGCGAAGCGGCTAGGTGGCCCTAATAGACGGAAGAGCGACCGCGCACATGGCAAAAGAAATGAATAGTATTGCAGGCAAGCTGCCCGAGATGGACGCCTACGCACAAAAGCTGGCTGTGTCCAATCCCTTGGTTGAGCCGGCCGTGCGGTCGGCTATCCAGGCACTGCACCTCCCGCCGGGGAGCCGAGGACTGGATGCAGGATGCGGGATTGGCCTCCAGGCCTTGTTGCTGGCGGAAGCCGTAGGGTCGGCCGGACATGTCACCGGCCTTGACTTGTCGTCCCAGTTCTTGGTTCAGGCAAGGGAAATTGCAGAGAAGGCGGGCCTGTCGGAGCGGATCTCCTTCCAGCAAGGGGATGTGAACAGACTTCCCTTCGACGACGACGCCTTCGACTGGGCATGGAGTGCGAACTGCGTAGGGTATCATCCGGCAGATCCTCTGCCGATGCTGAGAGAACTCACACGGGTGGTGAAGCCAGGCGGCAGCGTGGCTATCCTTGCCTGGTCTTCTCAACAGTTGCTTCCGGGGTATCCCCAGCTGGAGGCTCGGCTGAATGCGACCTCTGCGGGGATTGCCCCTTTCGCTGGGGGGAAGAGACCGGAGTTGCACTTCTTCCGCGCGCTGGGCTGGTTTCGGGAAGTGGGCTTGGAAGAGCCCACGGCCCAAACCTTTGCAGGCGACGCTCATGCCCCGCTGAGCGATGACATGCGCAGCGCCCTGATGGCGCTCCTTGAGATGCGCTGGCCAGGGGTGCAGTCAGAACTGACAGCGGAGGACTGGGCGGAATTCCAGCGCCTCTGTCAACCAGAGTCACCGGATTTCATTTTGGACCTTCCCGACTACTACGCCTTTTTCACCTATTCGATGTTCCGGGGCAAGGTTGCCAAATGAACCCTTCCAGTCCACCACGCAGGTTGTCGCGGGTTCGATTCCCCCTCGGCCCTCCAGAGGCGCCGATACGGGGGGCGCTTGCTACATCTTCCGCGGTTTGAGCGCCCATACAGCAGCGCCCATACCCGCCAACATCAAGACCATAGCACCAGCCATGAGCGCCAACGCGGGCCAAACCGTAGTCAACGGCGCTGCGCCAACGCCTCCTGTCGGCGGGAGTACCGCTGGCGTGGCCGGCGGTGTAGGAGGCGCCACCGTCGGCGAAGGAGGCGCTACTGTTGGCGAAGGAGGTGCCACCGTCGGCGAAGGAGGCGCCACCGTCGGCGATGGTGTCACCGTCGGCGATGGTGTCACCGTTGGTGTAGGAGGCGCCACCGTCGGCAGGACAGCCGGCGTCACTGGTGGCGTGGGTGAGGGCGTAGGCGTAGGGGTGGGTGTGGGTGTGGGCGTAGGCGTAGGCGTGGGCCATGAAATGGTCTTGTAAATATTGAAGGTGTAGGTGAAGCCCTCTCGGGCTTCCTGCTCGACGTGTACAGTGAAGTCTTCAATATGCTCGTTGCCCGGGTTAAGGAGGGCGTCGCTCGAACCGCTGATCTCCGTCAGGGTGAGTTCCGGCGGCACTTCGAACGTGATTGGCCCCACCCGCGCTGGCACCGGCCCGTCATTCCGAGCGGTTACGCTGAAGGCACAGGTGTAGCTCGGGTAGGCATTGCTCAGCACAACCTCTACCACTTGATCGCTCATCACCTGCGCCCAGCAGTCGGCCACATCCTTGTCGTAGCCGGGATCGAGGGTTCCCGGCGGATCATCTGTCCCAGCGTCGATGAATTTGACGTTGGTATGCTCGGCGTCCTGGCTGATCAGCGTGTTGCTCGAGGAGCCGTAGACGACTCCCGCTAAGGCGACGACCATTACAAGGCCCGCCATCAGCAGCGAGACCGGAAATCGGCGCATCATGGCATAGAGAGCCTTCCTATCACCCCAGCCGGTTGATGAAATTCTTCGTGGCGATGGCTACCCATCCTATCTTCGGTATGGTCAAGATAACCTTGCCCTCCACCTGGCTGGCCATCACAGGATCGTCGTTCACGCCACTATTGTCGCCCCGGGTGATAAAGACGTGTTCGCCTGTGCCAGCGTCGATGTCTACCACCCTGTGGAGAATGAAGCCCTTTTCACTTCGATAGCGAATGACGTCTCCTACCTGTATGTCCTCGGGGGAGACCTTCCTTGTGACCACCACGTCGCCCGTCTCGAATGTCGGCTCCATGCTGACGCCGGCGACGAGGGTAGGGCGGACGCCTAAGAGGCCGGTGTTAAACCATAAGAGAGATACTGCCACCACGGCTATCAGCATCCACGTCGTGCCCCAGAACAAGCCTTCTATCACCCGTCTCATCTTGGAGACGACGCGCCACTGCATCTTGCTCCGGTTGATAGAGGCGACTTCGCCAGCGTCTCTCTGAATCTGTATCACCCTGTAGAGAACAAAGCTGTCTTCATTCTCACGAGCGGCGCGCCACTCGATTGAGTCGCGCACGATCAGCAGCCCCAGCACCGGCGCGACTGTGCCGAAGAAGGCGACGGCGATCCACTCCAGGTTGGGCAGGATAGGCGAGAGCCACTCGAAGGCGACCAGACTGCCCCGGTAGGCGATGGAGGCCAGAGGCCCGCCCACCAGCACCAGATAGGTGGCGAGCAGGCCCTCCGCGGCCGTCGGTAGAAGGGTTTGACCCGCCAGGCGGAAGGCGCTCTCGGGCGCTCCGAGCTGGTCGAAGGTGGCCACCGGCACCTCCACGAGCGACAGAAGCAGCCAGGCCGCTCCTATGCCCAGAAAGACGTCGCGCCGGCCCAGGGATGCCACCAGATACCAGCGCGCCAGCTCCAGCCCCACAAGCCGGGTGCCCACGAACCATATGTTCAGGGCCATGAGGTGGGGGCTGTGAGCGTAGGGAGAGTGACCGAAGCCGGCCAGGACTCCGCCTAGAACGAAGACGGCGATCTGGAATGCCCCCACCAGGGCTGCCAGTAGCACCAGCCAGCGGTCCGCGGGGAAGGCGGCGTCTCGCATCTCCCGCCGCCACGACCAGAGGGCCAAACCTCCCAGGGAGGACCATAACAGCGGCTGTAACACGTAGATGTTGGCGTCAGCCGAGGGCACGCGTGGCAGCAGGTAGTTGATGATGTAGAACAGGAGCAGCAGCCAAGCGACTACCAGCAGCCACCCCTGCCTTTGCAGGTGAAGGGCTAGCCCCCGCAAGCGGCCCCGTGTGCCCAGCTCTCCTATTGCCACCCTCATGGCTGTGCCTGCTCTACTTCCACTTCAACGGTCTATTGTTCTCCCCGGCGCCCGGCTCAACGTATGCAGTCAACGAGGCTCAGCACCGATCCTAAAGGACCGGCGCCAAGCAGGGCCGTGCGCCCAATATCCCCTATTCACCGTCCCCTCAGGGGGAGGGGCCGCTGTGGCCCCTCCCCCTGAGGTAGCCTTGTTGCTACGGCAAGTCCTCGTTCCACTGCCAGGCCATGAACTCGCCTTGGAACTCATAGCTATTGGGCCACTCGTTCTGGTTCTCCTCCGCGTTTTGCTCTATGTGGATCCGGATGTGGCAGTCCGGGTAGTACTTCTCCATGTCCGAGCTCTCGCCCGGGTGGAGCTGGAGCGGTTCGTCCTCCGGCCAGCACCCTTCCATCTCGGCGGTCACGGGCTCACCGCTTTCCCAGCCGCCAACGCCCTGAGCGAACTTGTTGAGGAGCTTGGGTCGCTCCACCTTGATGGGGATGGTGCCGGCATTCGTCACGTCGATCGGAACCTCGCACACGAAGCTGGGGTAGCCGTTCTCGATCCGCACAAGCACCCTGTCAGGGCCTCTGTCGCCGTCCGTCTCCAGCGGGCCTTCCTGCAGCTGAGCCGTGCAAATCGCCACGTCCTTCCCTTCCGCCTCATGCTCGATAACGTCGCCCAGGCTCAAGTGGGCCTCGACCTCGCCTGTGTGGACGATGCCGCTGATGTTGAGGACATCGCTCCACAGGGCGTAGCCTACTCCGAGGGTAGCCAGGGAAAGCACCAGCAGCAGGCCCAGCACCCCTATTGGCAGAAACCTTCCAGCCTTCATCTCTTACCTTCCTCTCGGGGATCCGGGTGCAGCCCACCAATGGGCGCAGGCCGCACCGTTACTTTCATCTAGCCATCGCCCCTGTCCATGTCATGATGCCTGTGGCGGCAGGGGAACGGCTTGCGCGCGGCGCTCATCTTCTCCCGTCTATCACCTCCCTTCCTTGCCTATGCGATGGGCCGAGGTAGAGTGAGGAAAGGGCAGAATATCCAGAGAGGACGCCTTGCGCTGCGAGCCGGGCCTGAAGTAAGATCAGAAATGGCAAAGGAGTGTGGTCAGTCGCACTTTCGATTGCCAGGCTCCGGCGGTTGCAGCCGTCCGGGGCCCTTTTTCGCTCTTCTCTATCCTACTGACTACTCGCTAGCGCTACCTCCGCCGACCATAACAAAAACCAGCAACGGTCCGTTGCCGATCTCCACCATTCCTTCGAGGCCAAGGACTGTGCCCCGCCAGACCACCACCGCACCTCGGTCAAACGGCCCTGATATTGCTGCACCGAACCTCAGCGTGATTCGTATATAGCGCGTTGACGTAACGTTGTCAAGGGGGTTCAGCACTCCTAATCACAAGTATTGGGATATCTATTGGCGTCAGCCCATCCCTGGGCCGATGCGTGCCCGTCGGCATTGTGCTTTTACGGCAGGTCATCGGGGCTCGTTCGGTCTGTCTTGGTTTCGGATCCTCCCCCGCTCTATGGAGACTCAGTAGGGGGATTTCGGAAGCTGGTGACGACTCACACGGCATACCAGATCGAAGAAGCGCGAGCCTCGGCCGCACAAACTGTGCTTATTAAGGCCCGAGCGACGTAACAGATCATGGCCTCCGCTGCTCTATAACCATAGACAAGCTTGCCAACCAGGATACTGATGCATGCTGGCAAAGGTCTTCTACTAGCGCCAAGAAGGGCAGACAATAGAAGTAGAAGACTTTACGGGGAGCGTTGATGATCGCGCCGGAGCCTAGGGTACCAGCTCAGCTGCCCACCATCGCCTACTTCTCCATGGAGGTTGGCCTTGACCCTGCCATGCCGACGTACGCTGGCGGCCTAGGGGTCTTGGCCGGGGACACCCTGCGGGCCGCCGCCGATCTGGGCGTACCTATAGTGGGCGTGACTCTGCTGCACCGCAAGGGTTTCTTCCGCCAGCACCTGGACGCCCAGGGAAACCAGTCGGAGAGCCCTTCTATCTGGTATCCGGAAGAATTCCTGGAGCCCTTAGAGCCGCGGATATGCGTGACTATCGAGGGGCGAGAGGTCAAGGTGCGCGCATGGCGCTACGTGCTGCAGGGCGTGTCCGGGCACAGCGTGCCCGTCTACTTGTTGGACACATGCCTGCCGGAAAACGACCTTTTGGATCAAGACCTCACCGATCACCTCTACCACGGGGGTGACAAGTACCGTCTGTGCCAGGAAGTCGTGCTCGGCCTGGGCGGCGTGGCCATGCTACGTGCCCTGGGGCATGACAGGGTGCAGCTTCACCATATGAACGAGGGGCACTCTGCGCTCCTCGCACTGGCTCTGCTGGAGGAGCAGACCGGCGGCCGCGGTCTCCGTGCCGCAACGAGAGCGGACATAGACGCGGTGCGGGAGCGATGTGTGTTCACCACTCACACCCCTGTGCCCGCGGGCCACGACCAGTTTCCCCTGGACCTGGTCCGGCAGGTGCTGGGTGACGAGCAAACCACCGCTCTGGAGGCCAGCGGCTGTTGCTTGGACGGAACCCTGAATGCGACCTACCTGGCCTTGGTCTTCTCCCACTATGTCAATGGGGTTTCCCAGCGCCACCACGAGATCTCTCACACTATGTTTCCCTACTATCCCATCAACTCCATTACCAACGGCGTACACGCTGTCACCTGGACGGCACCGGCTTTTCAAGACCTGTACGACCGCCACATTCCCGAGTGGCGCCGCGATAACCTCTACCTCCGCTACGCCATAAGCATCCCCTTCGACGAAATCCAGCAAGCCCATGCCGAGGCCAAACGTGACCTGCTGGTAGAGGTGAAGAAGCGCACCGGCGTACGTTTGGACCCGGCGGTCATGACTCTGGGCTTCGCCCGACGCGCCACCGCCTACAAACGGCCCGACTTGCTCTTCTCCGACCTGGACCGCCTCAGGAGAATCGCGGAGCAGGCTGGTCCCATTCAGGTCATCTACGGGGGCAAGAGCCATCCCCGCGATGAAAGCGGCAAGGCCATAATCCGGCACATCTTTCAGGCTGCGGCTGATCTGGGGAACACGGTGCCTATCGTTTACCTGGAGGAGTATGACATGGCTCTGGCCAGGTATCTCTGTGCCGGCGTCGATTTGTGGCTGAACAGCCCGCAGAAACCACACGAGGCCTCCGGGACCAGCGGCATGAAGGCCGCGCTCAACGGGGTGCCAAGCCTGAGTGTTCTGGACGGCTGGTGGCTCGAGGGGCACGTGGAAGGCGTGACCGGCTGGTCTATTGGCGATGATTCGGAGCCCGAGAGCGATCCCGCCAAGGAGATCGCCTCGCTGTACGACAAGCTGGAGTACGTGATCCTGCCCATGTTCTATGGAAGGCCGACGGCATTTGCCGCCGTGATGCGCTCGGTCATCGCCCTAAACGCCTCTTTCTTCAACGCACAACGCATGCTTCTCCAGTACGTAGAAAATGCCTATCAACTCCTTGGCTAAGCACGCGCGTGTGCCCACAGGGGAAACTCGTTGGTCTCAGCCCCTTTTCTGCGGCTGCCCTATTGACGGGAGGATAGCCACTGATGGATAATGTGTTTAAGCGCCATCGCTCTTCTGTGCTTTGGCACTTCCTCGAGGGAAATGCCGTGAGTGGCGTTACGGTTGTCATACTGGGCTTTGAGGGGCCGGATCCTTACTCCTGTGCGGGCGGCTTAGGGACCCGCGTTAGTGAGCTATCCAAAGCCCTCGCGTCAAAGGGCCTTGAAACCCATCTCTTCTTCATCGGTGATCCCCACCTGCCAGGGCATGAGTCAACCATGGATGGGATGCTTCAACTTCACCGCTGGTGCCAATGGATCAGCCACTATCACCCTGGGGGCGTCTACGATGGCGAGGAGGGCAAAGTATCCGATTGGGATCGCTCTCTCCCTTCTTGGTTGGAGACGGAACTGCTGGAACCCAGGATCAGCAGCGGAGGGTCGGTCGTGGTTCTGGCAGAGGAATGGCAGACCACCGGCTCGATCATCGCGCTTCGCGAAATAGTACTCCGTCGGGGCTGGCAGAATCACGTCTGCCTTCTGTGGAACGCCAACAACACCTTTTCCTTTCACCGCATAGACTGGGGCAGGCTCAAGGAGGCCGCAACAATCACCACCGTGAGCCGATACATGAAACACGCGATGTGGAGGTTCGGGGTGGACGCCCTGGTTATTCCCAACGGCGTACCAGATCGCTGGCTTCAGCCGCCGGACCGCGAGGCCTGCCGCAGCCTCTCTCTGCTCTTCCGTGGGCGCCTAGCTCTGGCAAAGGTGGCCCGCTGGGACCCGGACAAGCGATGGTACATGGCGGTGGATGCTGTCGCAGAGGCCAAGCGCCTGGGCCTGCAGCCCTTGTTCTTGGCTCGCGGCGGCGTTGAGGACCACCAGCACGAGGTTCTCGCCAGAGCTGCCCGGCAAGGGCTTAGGCTGACCCATGCCAGCTGGACGGGCGAGCATGTGGGGGCGCTAGTGGATGCAATACGTCCCGCGCTGGCTGCTGACATGGTAGTTCTCGGTGACTACCTATCCGAGGCGCAGCGCCGCGCTCTTTTCCACACGGCGGACGCTGTGCTTGCCAATAGTGGACTGGAGCCATTCGGTCTGGTGGGCCTGGAGACTATGGCCGTCGGCGGCGTGGCCTTCGTCGGTTCCACCGGAGAGGAGTACGCCACCCCGGGCTATGACGCCATCTCTCTCCAGACGAGCGACCCCCTCGAGATTGTGCACTACTTGGCCTCCCTTCATGGCTCTCCAGAGATGGAGGTCCGTCTGCGACGGGCCGCCAGACGCTCCGCAGCTCGCTATACCTGGCAATCCGTGATCCGGAGAGTCCTTGTACCGATTCTGGAGGAAATGGGCGTACGGATCACCTATCCGGAGCGCCGTCTGGAACCCGTTCCCTGTGAGATGACTGAAGCGTTGGTTCCGGTGGTGTCGTCCCCTGTTGCCGTACAGGTAGCATAAGGGCGCGCGGAACAAACGCGACCCTCTGTCTAGCTTGCCCAAAGCCAACTCCAACCACCCAGGCTGAGTGGACGCTGGCGGCGGGTATCGGCCTGGCTGCGACGCTCGCTTGTCACGCGCATGCTGCCAAAACGCCGAGTGGGCTACCCAGGCTCATGCTCCTTTCAGCCCCGCCGGCCGATTTAATGGGCGACTTTGGGCCCAGCAATTCGGCTCGTCGGAGGTTCTGACGACACCCCGATTTCACCGCGGGCTTCGAATCTAAGGGGCTAACAATTAGGTCTTTTCCACCTCCTCAGGTCGATAGCCACTTCTGCGCGTCAGCCACCCAAAAGAGTTCGGCTTGCGCTTTTACACTTTCGAAACGATTTCCTGCTGGTGCTGCCCGTAACCTTGGATCAGAGGTGATGTGAAGACGGCATTGCGCATAAACGCCGGCCTCATCCGCTACCGTTGGGACAGCTGGATGTTCACCCAGCACAGTGCGCGAATCGCATCACCGGAAGGGATAGTCTCGGTCGAAGACGACCAGAAAGGAGGTAAGCGATGGCCGAGAACCGACTAGTGCGGGCGGGGCTAGCAGTGATGGCCCTGCTCGCAGTCGTGGGAGGTGTTGGCTTCCTCATCGCCGTTGCTGATGGCTCAGGCTCGACGACGGTCTCTGCGGTAGCGCCCGCAGGTGAGAGCCAGTCAGGATCTCTCTTGTCGAGCAGCGCCGCCCAGGAGGAAGCGGGGAAGCCCTGGTTGGGAGTCATGCTAACCGAGACGCCCGACGGCGCTACCATCGCTCAGGTTATCGCCGACAGCCCTGCCGACGCAGCAGGCCTGCTGCGGGCTGACGTCATCAAAGTCGTCGATGGTACCGAGGTCGGCAACGTGAGCGAATTCCTCGACCAGCTCGACGGCAAGAGCGTCGGCGACACTGTGACCCTAACCATATCCCGCGACGACCAGGCCCAGGATGTTGTCGTCACCCTGGAGGCGCAGCCGGAGTCCCTTCCGCAGGCGATTCCCCTGCTGCCGGAACTGGAAGGCATACCGTCGGACGAGCTGTTCGGCCACATCCTCGGCGGCCAGTTCAATCTGACAGACCAGGATGGCAACCCCGTCACAGCCGTCCTGGAGTCAGGAACCGTCGCCAGCGTCGACGCCGATGCTGGCACGCTGACGGTGGACCTGAACGCGGGCGGCACCAAGACCTACACGGTTGAGGACGACGATTTCATCTGTCGGGGAGGCAACCTCTCCGACCTGGTGGAAGGCGACAACGTAACGGTGATGACCGTGAACGATGATGTACGCGCCGTCCTGCCAGGTGGCATGCTGCCCTTCCTTCCCGGCCTGGGTGGAAAGCACGGAGGGTTTGGCTTCCGCCACGGCGGATTCGGGCCTGGAGGCGGCTGGGATGGAGGCTTCGGCTTCGGTGAGAGCCAGTTCGAGAACAGGGGCTTCGGGAATGGCGGTTTTGGTGGGTTCTCTGCGCCGGAAGCCGCTCCCAACGCAGCCTCCGGCACAGGGCTGTAGCTACACCGGGAGCGAAGTCAGGCTAGAGGTAGCACTGCAGGAGGAGGAAGTCTCCGCCAAGGTTGGAGGGAGACCTGTGCCGGAGAGCAGGCTCCCTCCAATCCTTCCGGCGGACGATGGAGGTAGACATGTACTTGCGAAGCTTACTTGCGGCGGTTGTGGTCAGTGCTCTGGTTAGCACCGGCGCCGCTGTCGCGGTCGTTCAGCTCTGGTCGGGCGATGGTGGAGAGGCGCAGCCGACTGACTCTGTCTCCGCCGCGTCCGCTGCCGATGGGGACTCCTCGGGCCAGGCGTCTCTCAGTTCGGCTTGTCTTTCCGCCGCGACGGTCTACGAGCAACTGCGGTCGACGGTGGTCGAGATCACCAGCACGGTGAGCGCCCGAAGCCCTTTCGGGCAGCCAGCGGAGGGGTCGGGCAGCGGCATCATCATCGATGAGCGGGGCTTGATTCTCACCAACTACCACGTCATCGCCGACGGCGACAATCTGGAGGTCAAATTTGCGGATGGCACGGCCGTATCGGCCCAGGTGGTAGGCCGCGATCCCGGCAACGACCTGGCGGTCATCCAGGCGGACATCGTCGGGCAAGAGCTTACCGTTGCGCGTCTAGGCGATTCGGATGCCGTTCGAGTTGGCGACCCTGTCCTCGCCATTGGCGAGCCCTTCAACCTGGAGGGAACGCTTACCCAAGGGATCGTTAGCGCCCTGGGCCGCACGTATGCGACAGGGGAAGGCACCCGGCCTATTCGCAACATGATCCAGACCGATGCGGCTGTGAACCCCGGTAACTCCGGCGGGCCCCTGCTGAACTGTCAGGGAGAAGTCATCGGCATCAACACCCTGCTGGAGAACCCGACAGGGGACAGGGTTAATGTGGGTGTTGCCTTTGCCGTGGCCATTAACACGGCTAAACGGTTCCTGCCAGACATGCTCGCCGATAAGACGGTGAGCCATCCCTGGCTGGGCATAGCAGGACAGGAGGTCACGCCGGCTCTGGCCCAGGACCTTAACCTACCGGTGGAGTTTGGGGTATATGTAACCCTCGTGGCGGCCGACAGCCCCGCCGAGCGGGCCGGCCTCCAGGGGGCGTTCGCCTCGGAGACCCAGGCAAACGCGAACTCTTCATTGCCCAGCGGAGGCGATGTCATCGTAGCGGTCGACGATCAGAGCGTGGCCAGCGTCGATGACCTGGCTGGCTATCTGGACACTGAAAAGAAGCCGGGCGACACGGTGGCGTTGCACGTCCTCCGCAACGGCCAGGAGCTATCGCTGGAGGTCACCCTGGCGGAGTGGCCTGATTAGAGCGTTGTAGCGATGCCAGGGGAGCCTCATCTGCAAGCGTGAGGCTCCCCCGTTCCCCAATCGGCACCCCACGGCTCGACAGCCATAGGGCTTCTGCGTCAACCAGCGAAGAAGAGTCCGCGCTGTAACACTTTCGCAACGATTTTCTCCCTATACGGCGTGTAATCTTAGCCTAGAAGTGATGCAAAGAGAGCATCATCTGCCAGCGCGCGTCTCATTCGCAGCCTGCTTGGCCTGCGAAGAAACGAATGGAGCATTGATACCCCACGAGGCGAACAAGAAGAGGTGAAGCGACTATGAATGAACCGGCAAACGACTACGGAGATCTGCTGGAGGAAGGCGAACACCGCTGGCGCAGTCGCATTGTTGGGCTGGTGGTGATCGCAGCGTTGCTGGCGGCGGGTGCCTACGCGCTCTGGGCCCTGGTTCTCAGCGACGGGGGTTCCTCAGCGGACGAAACCCAGACGGCGACGGTGGAGCGAGGCTCCATCACGAAGACACTTAGCACCAGCGGCGTCGCCGTCGCCCAGTCAACGGCGGACCTGTCGTTCGGCCAGTCCGGAGTTGTCTCAGCCGTGGACGTCGCCCTTGGCCAGGAGGTCAAACAGGGAGACGTCCTCGCCGAGATCGAGCCGGGCGAGCTTGAGAGCGCCCTGACAACCGCTGAAGTGAACCTTGCCTCTGCCCAGGCAAAGCTCGACGATCTCCTCGGGGGTGCCAGCGAGTCCGACCTTGCATCGGCCGATCAGAGCCTTCTGCAGGCGCAGGCGAACTACGATCAGGCCGAGGACGCTCTGCAGGACCTACTGGATGGGCCTTCCGATAGCGAACTGCTCTCGGCCGAGCTGGCCGTGGCTTCAGCCGACTCGCAACTGGCCAAGGCGGGGGAGTCGCGCGCGAACCTGGATTCAGCCAGCGACGACGCGGTGGCCGCCGCCGAAGAAGCCGTCAGCAAGGCGGAGGATGCGCTGGACAACGCCAAGCGCACGGCCGCCAACGCCGCCGATAGCCTTGTGTTGGCTAAGGTGTCTCTGCTACAGACCTTTGATGCTTACTGCGACACCCACGGCCACCTCATCGACATCTGCGAGGACATGGGCATCCCCTTGACGAAGCAGCAGATACGCAAGCTGGAAGACTCCATCACCGATGAGATCGCCGCCAGCGGGGAGATCACCGCGGCGGGCACGGTGGCCGACGACATGCAGCAGGGCCCCGAGCCAACGGTCGAGCCGACAGTCGAGCCAACGGCCGAGGCAACAACCGAGACGAGCGCCGCGACGGATACCGGCGACACCCTTATCAAGGCTACCACCAGCCTCATCTCCGCCAACTCGTCCTACAAGAACGCGCTGGCATCGAATAGCAGTGCCGGCGCTGCCATTGTCTCAGCGGAAGAGGACATCGAAACGGCGAAGAACGATCTCGAGGAGGCAAAACAGGGCCCCAGCAGTGCGGACATCGCCGCGGCGGATGTCGCGGTGACATCAGCGCAGCTCGCGCTGGACGAGGCGAAGGCAAACCTGGAGGAACTCAAGGCAGGGCCGACGGAGGACGACCTGGCGGACGCGCAGAGCAACATTGACGCCGCCGCTGCGGCTCTCACTGTGGCGCAGGCCAAGCGGGATGACGTTTACGACGGCACAGACCCGCTGGACATCGATATGCAGCGCGAGCAAGTGCGGCAGGCCGGGCTCTCGGTTGAGCAAGCGCGCGATAACCTGGAGAAGGCACAGCTCATCGCGCCGTTCGATGGCACCGTAGCGGAACTCAACATCGAAGTAGGCCAAGAGTTTAGCGGAGCCGGTGGAGCAGCGATTGTTCTCCACACGCCGGATGCCCTCCGCCTTGACCTGACGGTCAGTGAATCCGACCGGCCGGACGTTGAGGCCGGCCAATCGGGCTTTGCCACCTTCGACGCCCTCGGGGACACACCGTTCCCATTAGTGATCGACTCGGTCGGGACGAGTCCGACCACCACCCAGGGTGTCGTTATATACGACGTGAAGGCTACCCTCCAGAGCCGGGGGGCCGCTTTCGCCGGCAGAATGCCCTCGGGCGAGGCGCCGGCTGACAGCGCATCGCCCGAGGCTGGCAGTCCTGACACAGGAGCCTTCCCATCGGGGGGCCTGGGGCGAGTGGCTGCTAGCATCGACACTGACGTCAAGCCGCTGCCGGGCATGAACGCCTCGGTGACGATCATCGTGGACCAGGCCCAGGACG
>CAZXAF010000018.1:0-13654 GCA_964638905.1 uncultured Dehalococcoidia bacterium | reverse complement strand
GCTGCCTCGCCGACCCTGCGCTGAGGGTGAGCTCCTGCCGACGGAGCAGGAGAGCTGACCTTCTTCCTACAAGCTTCACTACACCGCGTGCTTGAGGGCACACTAAGACTTCGCTACGGCTGCCCGCGAAGACGATTGCAGCACCTATGCGGATAGCCGCCTCAGTTCGTTGCGAACCGCCTCCACGGCGGCTGGCAAGTTCTCGAGCGCGTGCTCCCGCACGTCGCCCGCCCGCACGAAAACGAATACACATCGTGCAACCGGTCGGCCCAGCGTCTCCTCCAAAGCCAGGACGTAGGCCGCCCCCTGGAGCCGGTAGCGGGCCAGCGCAGCCTCAAGATCCGCCTCGCTGGGCACCACGTCCGTCTTGTAGTCCACGACGACAAGGCCGTCCGGCGTCTCGTACAGCAGGTCGATGAATCCCTCGAGCGTCACGCCCTCCACTGGTGCTCCGACGTACACCTCCCGCCAGTAGCGTCCCTGGCTGGCTACTGCCTCCCGCACCGAAGGCGCATTGATGGCTGCTGCCACCATTTCAGCCACCTCGTCCGACCGGTCCGAGATGCCCTCAGCCGCTGCTTGAGCGCGGGCCGCGCCCTCAAGGTTGGCGCCCGTCGCAAGATCGATGGTCTGCAGCACCGCGTGGACAGCCCGCCCCACCGCCGTGCCAGCCCTCCCCCGTCGCCAGGGTGGCATCTCCTCTACGGGGGCATCCTTCTGGAGATTGGCGTCCTCTGCGGCACCCGACACGCTACGGCCGATGGCGGTAGCCGCCATGACACGGGCCCGCGTCAGCGTTTCGAGGCTATGTCGGCGTCTCTCCAGCCACGACTGCCGCCGCTCTGATCCATCATCGAAGTGGTCTGCGAAGGCTTCGCCCACCACCACAGGAGGTGCCTCCGTGATTTCTGTTGTGCGGTAGAGGTGAGGAGCCTCCACGGCTCGGGTGTGGAGCTGGGCCCCGTGACTTTCTCCCCCTTCCCTGTGGTGCAGGCTAACCACCAGGTGGTCTCGAGCGCGAGTTGCGGCCACATATAGAAGCCGCACCTTCTCGTGTTGGTCCATCTCATTCTCGCGGTGCTCCAGTTCCTGGTAGCCAGGCGTTTCGAAGCAACTCCCTCCCGTCCCTATACGCGCTTCCGGCCGGCCCTCCCGGTCCCAGAGGATCGTGGCGCCACCCCGGGCCCGGGAGGTCCTAGCGATATTCAGACCGGCGAGCACCACGATGGGGAATTCCAGCCCCTTGGACGCATGGATGGTCATTATCCGCACGGCGTCATCGTCTGGCTCGGGGACCACGGTCTCCACTATTCGCGCGCCTTCTTCGGCCTGCCGCTCGGCCCAGTCGATGAACTGACGCAGGGAGCTACCGCCTGCTTCGGCAAAGGCTCGTGCCTGGTCGAGGACGAAGCGTAGCCGCTGCCAGCGCTCTCGTGGCCGGCGATGAGCGAAAGCGAGCTCGAAGAGGCGACGGTCCCGGATGACAGCCTCAACGATGCCGCTGATGGTCTCCCACCAGCGCCGCCGGTGGAAGTCGTGCAACGCCCGCATGGCCGCGATCATAGGATCATCCGCAGACAGAGAAGACGGAGGATCTCGACGGTAGTCCCACCGTCCACCGGCCTGGACGAACCGGAGAAGGTCGTCGTCGCCGCAGGCCAAGGCAGGGGACCGGAGTGCCGCCACCAGCGCTACTTCGTCTGTGGGGTCGTCGACCGCGCGCAAGACCGCTAGGAGATCGCGCACCTCCTGGGTGTCATAGACCAGCGAGCGGCTTTCAACGCGGTAGGGGATGCCGGCCTCCTCGAGGGCCTCCTCGATGGATGGTAGCGCCGTCCTCGTCGGCATGAGGATGGCGATGTCAGCGTATCGGGCCCCCCGCACGACGCGCTGGCCGTTGCCCTGGTTCTCTGCCACCAGCCAGCCCTCCGCCTTCGCGGTCTGAATGATGCGGGCGATCTCCGCCGCCTCTTGCTGGCGGATAGAGTCTACGTACCCTGCCGTCGGGCCGCCCAGCACACGCACGGTGACATCGCTGCTGTCGGGTGGTTCCCACCAGGCGTCGAGGGGAACGTATGTCGCCTGGCCCTCGCACTCTTCGCCCATGAGCCCGGCGAAGATGTGGTTGACCCAGTCGATGACGGGCTTGACCGACCGGAAGTTCTGAGTCAGTCGGACGGTCTGTCCGGAGAACCGCTGCTGCACCGCCTGGTAGAGGACGATGTCCGCCCTCCGAAAGCGATAGATGGACTGCTTCGGGTCGCCGACAAAGAAGAGGCGCCCAGCCTCGATAGACGCCTCATGCCAAGGCAGGGGTTCGCCATCAGTCTCCTCGGCGGCCAACAGCACCGCCATCTCGGTCTGAATAGGGTCCGTGTCCTGAAACTCATCGATGAGAAGGTGAGAGAACTGCGTTCTCACTGCCCTTCGGACGAGGCCATCGCGCCGCAGCAGGTCGCGTGCCTGCACCAGCAGGTCGTGGAACTCCAGCCGACCCTGACGACGCCGCTCCTCAGCATACTCCAGGATGAATCGACTGATAGCTGCCAAGAGCGGCCGGAGGAGATCCGACCGCGCTTGCTGGAGCAGGTGGCCGCGCATCTCTTCGGCCTCGGTCAGGAGTTCGCGCACCTCGCTCGGACTGACCTCATCCCAGTTCTCTTTGCGTCCAAGGCTGCACTTTATGCGCGTCCCCTCCGCCAAGATGCTCAGCCCGACTAGGTTCGTTTCCGCGGCCGCCAGGCGGCGGCGATACATGTCGAGCCCTTCGAGGTGCTGACGTAGTCCGTCGTCCGGGTCCCGGCACTTGGACCGAAGTTCGCAGACCTCGTCGAGGCGCCGCACGAGGGGTCCCACTTCTACGGGCGATAGGGACCCAGCCTCGATGGCAACATCCTCCAACCGATCCCAATGCTGGTGGAACTCCAACGCCACGACACGTAGCTGATCGAGAGTGAGGCCTAGGGTGAAGGCGCGGAGGAGCGTCTCCTCCAATGGTGGGTCGCTCAGCAGGTCATCGACGAAGGCCGTCCAGCGCTCCTCGAAGGCAACGGAGGCTCCGATCTCGTCCAGGACGTCGACCGAGGGCGGCAGCCCCGCCTCAAGAGGATGCTCCGCCAGGATGCGGCGCGCGAATCCGTGGAGCGTCTCAATGGCGGCCGCGTCTACCTGAGTCAGCGCGGCCTCACAGCGACCCTGTTCCTCAGGCGAGAGCGACTCCGTGCCATGAGCAGCCTTCTCCAGTTCCTCACGGACGCGGTCCCGCAGCTCCGCTGCAGCGGCTTCCGTGAAAGTTATGGCAGCGATCCGTTGCATTTCGGTACGGCCGGAGGCCACCAGTCGCACTATCCGCTGCACCAACTCGGAGGTCTTGCCGGTGCCTGCCCCCGCTTCGACGAAGAGGGTGCTGTCCAGGTCCTCACGGATCCGGTCGCGGGCTGCTTGGTCCGACGGCTGGATAGTTGCCACTCTATCGCTCCGGCTCCACCAGTTCCACGTAGCTTCGCAACTCGGCTGTCCCCCTCTTGCGCCGCCATCTACGCGCACGGTCACGCGGGCAGATCCGGTCGTAGGGACAGAACCGGCAGTTCTCGAAGCCGTTCAACACGGGAGCTCCAGGCCTCGCGGGAAAGAGGCCCCTCGCTATTCCCCTCACGATGACGGTGAGGGCGCTGCGGAACGGAGCCAGCTGCTCTTCCGTGACTGGATGACCCAACCGCTTGAAGTTCGCCGCCTCCGTGATGAACCAGTAGTAGGCCGTCACCGGCACGTCGCCGTAGACGGCCTTGGCTGCCAGGGAGTAAACGGGTAGCTGCAACAGCTGCCCGCCCTGGACCGGGTCCTGGTCGATCTTGGAGAAGCGAGAGGCAGAGCCGCTCTTGTAGTCCAGGACCAGCATCCGCGACCCATCGAGTGCACGGTCGACCCGGTCAATACGCCCGCGGAAGGCTACTTCCCCCTCATCACCCAGGGACACTACGATGGCGGGCTGGGATGCGTCCCGAACGCCAAAGGCCAACTCCACTGCGACCGGCACCACTCCCTCGTCAGCACGCATCCTCTCATCTGCATCGAGGAACGCAGCGATGTCACGCATGATGCGTTCCCGCTCCATCCGCCAGAGGAGGGGCTTGCCAGTGAGGCCGGCTCTTTCGGCCTCGTCGCACAGCCTCTCGCCTATCTCCATGAGGCGGGCGCGTTCTTCCTGACTCCACGGCTGGCTCGCACTGTTCCGCGGCGGTACTGCCCGGAGGAACTGCTCCAGCGCGCGATGTAGCAGGTTGCCCCTCTCCAGGGCGCTGATGGTGAGCGTCTCCTCTGGCTTCTCGGTTTCCGCTACATACAGGACGTGGCCCACAAAATACCGAAACGGGCATGCTGCCCAGTGTTGGAGCGACGTAGGCGACACAGGGCGGCCAGCTGATGGCGCGAGCCCCGGCGGTGGCTCGATGCGCCCGTCCCAGCGGGTAAGCGCAGCCCGCAGCCGGTCTAAGTCCGCTCCAAGCCCTGCCTTGAGAGTTGGCATCTCCGCCGCCAAGTAGTGCCCAGTCACAGGCGCCCCAGTGCGGCCCCAGCGGAGAAAGCTGCCGAGATTGTACTCTTGCTCGGATGCCGGCTCGCGACCGGCTGAGAGCGCTGCCTCGAAGGAGGGTACGACGGTGAACCAGTCGCGCGGCGGGAGAGTCTCAAGGTCGGTGCTGAAAAGCACCCGGCCTTCAAGCTGGGACGCGGTTTCCAATAGCCAGTGGGCCGGCAGCTTACCTCGTTGGCCCCTCAGGTCTGCCCGCGGGAAGAGGAGCACCCGCTCCGGCGCCACTGCTAGAGCCGCCAGGTAGTCACGACGCTCCTCCGCCCTGCGACTGGCCCGCAGTGGGAGCTCATCGCTGGCGGTCGAGCGCTCACGGTCGGGCAGCAGAGGATCGTCGCGTCCTCTGAGCGGCATCATGCCCTCCGTCATGCCCAGGATAAAGACGACGTCGAAGTCAGTGCCCATGGCGTCGGCTATCCGGCCGACGAACACGCCCTCGCCGAAGCGACCGACGCGGCCCGCCGACGCTTCCAGCTCCCGCTCCAGAGCTCGCCTGAACGTCGCCTGGTCACTCTCGGGGCGCAAGTCGCTCAAGCCAGAAAGCGTATCCAGAATTTCTTCGACCGTACGGTGCGCCTCGATCTCGCCGTCGGGCCAGTCCCGCCGGTGGCCCTCTCCCCCTAGGTAGCGTTCAAGCAGGTCGCGAGCCCACGCGCAGAACTCGGGCCAGCTTCTCCTGACACCGGGATCGACCCTCGAGGTGAGATCCCCGATGAAGCCAGCGAGGCGTCCCAGGTGATCCAGATCGGCATCCAGCCGACGCAGCTCCCATTCCCCACCTTCTTCCATGTTCATGATCGCCTGGCGGCGCTCCTCGACCGAGCGCCGGTGCCGGTCCAGCCGCTCCCGCCACTGGGCGGCGCCACTTACCACACCCACCGCACGGGATAGCGCATCCCATCGATGTGCTGGCACCGGACTGCCGCCCCGCTGCTCAAGCACGGGAGCGGCGCTGAGCCAGTCCATCACAACATCCCGCCGGAAGTCCCTTTCCCGCAGGCGAAGCAGACCGAGAACGGTGCGCCCGGTGAGCATCTGGCCGAGGGTGCGAACGCTGGGTCCGTTATGCGGCACCCCTGCTGCCCCGAACTGCTCGTGGGCCAGCAGCGCATAGGGCCCGGCCGCTCGATACAGCACCGCCATCCGGTACAGAGGAGTGCCGGCGGCGAGCCGCGCCATCACCATCCGGAGCACCGACCGCACTTCCTCTTCCGCATCGGTGACAGCGACGATCTGGGTGCCCCCAGGCACCGCTGGGCTGGGGTCTCCCTCCCCAGACCCCACGGCTACCTCCAGCTGCTTCGCCAGTCGCCGGCCCAACGTGTCGGCCTCACGGTCGCCTGTTAGCCCGATGAGGACAGTCAAGGCACCCGATTCCGCTAGCGCCTCCACCAACGTCCGCTCGGCAGGTGAGAGGCGGCGTGGAAGATAAAGGATGACACGCCCCGCGTCGCGAAGGGCAGGGGAGCCGGCGCGCGTAGCCTCGGCGGCGGCTAGAGCCAGGTCCTCTTCGTCGTAGTACGCCTGCGTCCGGCGGCGAAAGTCGCGAAACAGCCGCACCACATGCGAAGCACGCTGGCTGTATGTGGCGATGGCGTCGAGGACCGCCTCGGGAGCCAGTCTCAGGTCTCGAAAGGTGCTGTCTAGACTACGCTCGGTGGCAGGATGGTCTACAACCTCCCGAAATATGCCGGGCTCGTCAGCCAGGGCTGCCCGCACCGCCTCCCCACGAACCGGACCAGTGAGAGGGCGTTGCCCCCGAGCGGCAAGAACTGGGGCACCTAGCAACTCTGCAACACGCGCGAGGACGAGAAAGCGAACGTTCAGCAGCCCCTCTCTGCCGGAGACCGCGGCGAGAGACAGATCGCCCAAACCAAGGCTCCGGCGGAGCGAGAGTCCTGCGTAGTTCGATGGCACGGCTACGGTGACTGGCGCGAGCGGGTCACCCCCCTTCGCCTCAACAATGGCGTCGCGGAGAGCGTGAGTTGTCGCCGGGCCGAAAGCGATCAGGCGCAACGACGTCATCGGTGGGTGTTCTCGATCTTGGCTAAGCGGACACCTGCATCGCGGTCACCGGACTTCAGGCTCTGCCTCCAATGAATCCGCTATCTCTTGCACCAGCGCTTTGGCTTCCTGTTCGGATGCAACCAGGTCGATGTCAGCGCGACGGAGCAGCGCCTCCACCACCTCGCCGAGCCTCGCAGCCTCGTCGTACTGCTGTGCGTGGGCATGAGCGTCCGGGAGCAGTGGACCCTCACGGAAGCTCGACGCGTCGAGAACCCACAGGCGGGCCGGAAAGGCGATGTCAAGCACAACGAGGCGAGACCGGGAGGACGACGAGGCGCTGCCGAGCTGCAAGCCATCGATGTCTCGAGAACCTAGATGAACAGCTTCCCCGTTCGTGTACTTGATCTCCCATGCCCAAACCACTTCACCATCATTGTACTGGCAGTCCGGTGTGCCGGCGCCCCGATTGTCGTGCAGTCCCGGGTATAGTCGCTTGAGGGCGGCGACCACGATCTCTTGGGCGAGGCGCCCGAAGGCGCCCGGGTCGCCAAGATTGTGCCGCACGCGCGGCAGCAATTCACTTGCAAAGGCGGAGAGGGGGAACCCTCCAAGTCGGCTGCCCATGTCTACTCACCCTCGCCTTCAAACCGAGTGCCTTGCGCCGCCGTCCAGCGCTTGAGAGGCACGAGCTTGCTGCGGCCTGCTCCGGCTGCTTGCACGACGGCGTCCGCGAACGCTTTGTCGGTGGTCGTCACGACAGTCGTCGGAGCGGGAGCGCTGACTCCCAGAACATTCCCCATCTGTTGGCTCATTTCGGGATCGAGGCTTTGCGTCGGCTCATCCAGGATCAGCAGCCCGAGTTGGTGGCCCCCTGCATCAACATCGGCCAGCGCGCAGAGAGCCGCTACGGTCAGTACCGTCTGATATCCGCCCGACAGCATAGGTCCCGGCGCGACCTCCCACGACCCGGCTGGATCGACTGCTCGGACGCGGTACGCATTTCTCACGACGCCAGCTGTTCGGCTCGTTGCAACGTACACACGGGCACCCTTCAGTCTGTCGTGTCGGCTGATCCGCCCGAACCACTCGTTGATCTTCGGCGAAACGGCGGCGACCCTCTGCTCGGCCACTGCCACGGATACATCGCCGGCGACACTCGTGACCATCCGAAGAGTCTCTCTCCATTCCTGGATCCGCTCAAGGCTCGCGCGCGCCGCCGTCAACTCATCCCCCGCGACATCCTCGTCAAGAGCATCCAATGCCTCGGCAGCGTGCAAGAACTCTACTAGTCTCTGGAGCGCAATCACCCGTTCGCGAAGCAACTCGGCTTCCTTGCTCGCCTTTGCTAGCTCTTCTCTGGTCGAAATCAGGGCATCGTTGCCCACCGTCAGCGTTCCACGGAGCGCCGCATCCAGGGCTTCGTCGTCTTCGTGACCTTCGGCGCCTTGGCGCCTCGGCTGCTGACCCACCGCTTTGGTTCGCCCGCACTCCTCCACGACCGGCTTTTCGGGGTCATCCGCCACTTCGGCGGCCCACATGCCGAGGGCGGTCTGAAGCGCATCCACGAGTTCGCCACGTCTCCTCAACGCTCCCTCCTCCGCATCGCAAACGTCTCCAGTGGCCCGCTCCAGTTGGCGCTGCTTCTCCTTCGCCCCACTGAGTGCTTCCTCGGCTTTCTGCCGGTCCTCGCTGAGGCGCGCGATCTCTCCACCCTCAGCCTGAATGGACTCGATAGCCGCATCGACCAGGTGCTCTAACTCCTGCGCGACCATGGGACGCTCGCAGACCGGACAGTCGAGTTCGTCGCCAAGAGCATGTTCATGCTCACGCAGCCAATCACGGGCCTGCGCCAGAACCGCCGCACGCTTGCTGGCTGCGCTGATTTGCTGGTCGACGTCGCTAAGCCATGCGCTCGCTTTCCCTACGGCCTTGTTTACGTCCTCCTCGCTCCCTATGCTATCGCGCAGATCCTCGAAAGCATCCGACGCGTCTTTGAAGTCCCGAAGGGCATCTTGCCACCTGTCGCGGGCTCCTTCGACCGCGGTGCTGAACCGAGTGAGTCGATTCAATCGATCCTGAGGGCCTGGCCGAGACCAGAGCTGGTCAGCCGCGCTCCCCAAATGGCGATGGGCCGTCTGGAGAGACGAGATGTTGCCCAGCGCTGTCGGAAGGTCTACCGATAGCGCCCTTGACAAGGAAGCGATCAGCGCACGGGCGCCTTCTAACGTAAGCTCTCCGGCATCGATGCCCGCTTCCAGCGCTTTGCTACGGGCGTCTAACCTTCGGTCGAATCGCCTGGCTACCTCCTCCCGCAATCTACTCGCCATGGCATCGAATCGCTGCTCCAACTCTCTGACGCGCCTGGACAGTTCGTCCCGGGCCCTGCTCAGTCCGACGGTGAGAGCGTTCAGCCTCTCGATCCCGAACAGTTGGTCCAGTGCGGCATTGCGGTCGCTATCCTCGGATGAGATGAGGGCCTGGAGGCTGGTTTGTCGAGGCGCCACAGCACGGCTGAAGAGGTCCGGCGTAATCCCCAGAACCTCGCCTGGGTCGGTGCCTACTGGCACACCGTCAATCGTGCATGTCACCTCGTCGTGCGTCGCCTGCGGCCTTTGGCGATGTCGGATACGCCGCCATACCATGGTCGAGCTTCCGCGCCGAAGTCGAAGGGCGACCTCGGTTACGTCACATCCTTCGTGCATGTATACACGATGGGCTTCGGCTCGATTGCCTCTCAACTCATCGATGCTGAAATCGTTCCCGAAGGCGAGCTCCCCGAATAGAGCCCACTCGATGGCTGATACCCATGTTGACTTGCCAGAGCCATTGGGCCCGACCAGCACTACTACGGGCCTATCGAGCTTGAGCGTTTGAGCGTTCCCGCCGATTCCGCCGTAGCCGCGTGCTTCGACAGATGTAAGAACCCATGAATCAGATGCCACGACGCCTACTCCCCACGAAGTCGCCTCTCGGCCGCGGCGACAGCGGACTCAGCGCGCTCGATGGCATCCCCGAGAGCTGCGATCGCCGCCTCTTTGATGCCGTCGGAGCTAGCATTGGGGTTGCTGAGGGCCTCGATCACCGCCTCAGCGACTTCCTGAGCCGCGGCCAGCCTCTCGGCGTCATCAATCTCCCGCTTGAGCTTTTCCGACAACTGTTCCAGCAACGATTCCACAGACCGTCTCCTTTCCCAGGAGAGTGAGGCCAAGCCTCCAGATGTCCATCAGGAACTGCTCATGCAGACTCCCAAAGTCGTTGACCACTCACATCATACGTGTCCCCACCTGAGGTCGACCAGCCATAGACGCGTCACCTGCATATCTGGCATCGGCGGAGTAAGGACCTGCCGCCTGCCGTTCTCCCTCAGCCAGGTCATAGGCTTCTCTAGCTTCATTCTTGCTAGAGAGAACGATCCAAGTCACTCAGCTTCGACTTTACGCCGTCCGTATTATGACGCATGCAGAGGATGCCCTCCACAAGCTCTGCGGCAGTCTTGACATCCTGCTGGTCGATTGCATCCCCCAGGTCGATCACGGCCCGGGTGACGCTCGCCCAGCGGTTGCTCGCCGAGTTTCGAGTGCTTCCAGTTCGGGTCCTCGAAAAGAACCTCCAGATCTTCCAGGCCAACCCCAAATCTCTTTTCAAAGACTGCTTCAGCAGCGCGGGCTGATCTCGCTTCCTTAGCGGCACCTCGGGAGTCTTGCAGCGCTCTCCAGGCATGCTCGCGGTTCTTGGGCAAGTCGATAAGCCGTTCATACTTTCCCGGGCCGATGTGCCCGTCCTTTTTCAGATGTCGAACGTTGCGAGCCTCGTGATAGGCGAGCGCTGCGTAGTCCACGAACGCACAAACGTGGCTGTCGCTCTCACTCATGGCGCTCATAACTTAGCACCGAGCATTTGGGCTGTCCAGCGGATATCTCCGGCTTCTGGAGCTAGTCCTGCGCCGCGTCGGCCTTCAATCCCTACATCCCCGGGCTTTGAGAAACGGCCGCCCGTCAGACTGACCTTGCATGAGGGTTCCTGCTCGCCGACTCTGTGCTGAGGGTGAGCTCCTGCCGACGGAGCAGGCCAACGTCGAGGGGCTCGCAACTTCCGTTAGGCGGCCCGCCAGCGGGTACAATCGTGGCGAGGCCACGAAACTCTGTTCTGGTCGCTACCATCTTTTGGGGCCAATGGGTATAATCCGAATGCGACAACGGCCGTGTCCCACTGATCACCGATGGGCAATAACGGACTTCCGACGCCTGGTGCCATTCTCGAAGGGCCGTTTTGGCCTGAGCCCGTGCGGGTCGTTGCGGCGCGGCGGCTGGGCGGGCTTCTGGAGATAGAGGCTGAGGGATTGCGCAGGCGCGTGTAAAGGTGGCTGCATCTCCCGCTGCCGCAGGGGATAGCCGGGAATGATGGGTGACAGGACTATCCGAGTGAGCCTCCCAACCGACGAGAAAGGCATGGTGGGGCGGCGATGCCCCTCGCCGGAGTGCGGCCAGTATTTCAAACTGAAACCCGGAACTGGCCTTCCGATCGAGGATTGCGGATGTCCCTACTGCGGGACGCGAGCAGACTCGTCCGACTTCCTCACGCGGGACCAAGTGGAATACGCGAAGAGTATTGTGGCCAAGCAAGTCCTGGAGCCCATGCTCCAGGACTTCAGACGCAGCATAGAGAGCCTAAATCGGCCCTCACGGAACTCGCTGATCACCGTCAAATTCTCGGCCAGCACGCCTAGCTTTCGCATCTACTCCTATCGCGAAAGTGATGTCGAGACGCCGGTCACCTGCAACACCTGCGGGCTCGAATTCGCTGTCTTTGGCATCTTCGCCTTCTGTCCGGACTGCGGCCAGCTCAATGCATTCGAAGTCTTCGATGCGTGCCTAGAGGTCTGTCGCCGGCGGCTGCATCTGCTTGACCTCCCGGAGACGGCTGACGACCAGGAATTGGTGAAGGCAATCCTGGTGGACGCCCTTGGCAGCGCTGTGGCGGCGTTTGACGCCCTTGGCAAGAAGCTGCGCCAGGCGCGGCCGGAAATCCTCCCGGACAGGCCCAAGAATCTTTTCCAGAACATAGCAGCTCTAGACCGTTCCCTCGAGAAGGCGAGAGGGGTTGGGGTAGGTGCACGCCTTGGAGCGGACGGCTTCGACGATCTGGTCCGCCTGTTCCAGGTGCGCCACATCTACGAGCACAACCTAGGCGTCGTTGACGAAGAGTTTGTTGCCAAGGTACCAGGGTATTCGCATCTCAAGGGACGGCTCTACCCTCTAGATCGCGACGAGGTCGAGCGCCTTCTCGAGCTTCTTGGCCATCTGGCTTCCCGCCTCAAGACCGATTTCGGGCCTTCGGAGGGCGCGAAGTGAGCTTACCAACTGTCACATGGAACGAGCCGTACGTGGACAAGGAGGCAGCCGTCCGTCTGACGGACACGTCTTGCGCTGAGGCGTGTCCATGAAGCGTCGCCGTCGCGTCTACTCGATCCGGGCTGAACTTCTGGCGAAGTCACAGGAGGCGGCCCTGTCAGCTGTCCAGACGTTCAACAGTCCGCTGACCCAGTTCAAGTCGGAGATCTTCATTGTCTTAATGGTCATCGCCTGGACGTATCTGCTACACGCGTACTACCGCCGGGTAGGAGTCGAGTACCGCTACTTCACCCTACGCACCCAGAGGCGGCGCTTCGATCGGACCAAACGAGGCGCGTACAAGTACTGGGAGCTCGAACGCTGTCTTGATGATGACGGGTGCCCCTTGGACAAGAACACGAGGAACAATCTCAAGTTCCTGATCGGGCTCAGGCACGAGATCGAGCACCAGATGACGTTGAGGTTGGACACCTATCTGAGCGGCCGCTATCAAGCGTGCTGTCTAAACTACAACCGTTATTTGAAGGAACTGTTTGGCGAGCAATATGGATTAGACGCGCATCTAACTTATAGTCTGCAGCTCGTCGAACTGTCGAGGGACCAGGTGGAGGTGTTGGCAGCAGCCGAAGAGATCCCGGAACGCCTAAGAGCCTACATCGCGGACTTCGACGGCCAACTGACCCAGGACGAATTCAATAGTCCGCAATACTCTTATCGACTCCTATTCACGCAAAAACTCACCGGCAAGGCAGGCCAGGCTGATCAGGTGATCGAGTTCATTTCCCCTAGCTCAGAACTTGCCCAGCAAATCGACAAGCAATACTGGGTCCAAAAGGAGGTCGAAAAGCCCAAGTATCTCAGGAAGGATGTCCTGCGACTCATGCATGAAGAGGGCTATATCGGTTTCGGTCCGCACCAGCATACCCTTCTATGGAAGTCGCTGGACGCAAAAAATCCGGGCAAGGGCTACGGCGTCGATTTGGGCGGGCTTTGGTACTGGTATCAACGCTGGGTGGAGGCCGTTCGGCAGCACTGTCGTGACAACGCTGAACGCTACAAGCAACCGGAGGTGGCAGGAGTAGGCAATGGTTAGGGCAGCCGCCTGGAACCGCTCACACGTGGTGGAACCAGCCGCACGCCGCCCGAACCATGGAGTATGGGCGAGGAGCGGCTAGGCGTGACCGCATCCTGGACTGCTGCGAAGGAGGGCTAGAGGGTGTGGCCTTTTAAGCGCTACGTCCACTGGGCCAGGGGGCTGGCCGACTCCGCCGCCCACAAGTTGCCCATCGAGATCAGCTGAGCCGAGCCTGCGGGAAGACCGGGGCGCCTGGAGGGCGAGGAGGACAAGGGGTGGCGCAAGGCGGCGGCGCTGCTGGAGTAGAGAATGAAGGCGGCCCCCAAGGGGCTAGTGGGGTGCCAATATTCCATCCGCGTCTTCCCTGATCAAGTGGCCACCCAATCGTACTCGTGGTGCAGACCACCCAGGACCGGTCGAGCGCTGATCCGCCCCACCGATGGCGGGGCAGCCCGAAGAGGCGGCCCCATGGGTGTGGGGTGTCAAAACTCTATCCGTATCTGCACCGTTGACACGTTGAGCTGCCTGAGCCAGCGGAGCAACGCTCTACATACGGATGAGGTTTTGGCACCCCACAGCCTCAGCGCTGGCGCCAGATAGCTAGAGAGCCTGCCTGAGAAGCAGGAGATCTAT
>CAZXAF010000017.1:0-13872 GCA_964638905.1 uncultured Dehalococcoidia bacterium | reverse complement strand
CGGCCACCCGACACCAGCGGGGCTTGTAGTCGCTGGCCCGGAAGTCCCACTCGTCGTAGTAGAAGTACTGGGGCTCGGGCGGCAACTCCCCCTCTTCGCCCTCTCTGGGCATGCCCAGCAGGGAATGCTCCTCGCGATAGGGGAGGCGCTTCTCCGCCTGCTGGGGCATCGTCTCCTTCAGGAGGTTGGTCAGGAAGAGAGCCGAACTCTGGGCGAGGTCAGCCTCGGCCAGCTCGTTAAGGGTTATCTCCACGCTCTTATCCAGAAGCTGCTGCAACTGCTCCGGCGAGAGCGCCTGTGGCGACGCCTGGGTCTGCCTGCTCTCCTTCTCCTGGCGCAGGCGCATGAGGAGCTGCACCAGCTCCGGCTTGAACTCCCCTCTGAACTCCACCGGCTGGGGGCTCTCGTAGGACATCTCCTGGCCGCTGTCCACCATTTGGGCCAGGCCATCGCCCAGAGCGTCCATGTCCTGGGGCAGCTCTATCTCCTCCTGCTCGAGGCGCTGCCAATCCAGATCGCTGAGGATGTTGGGGATGTTCTGGGCCAGGCGGTAGAGACGGACAGTGGCCTCGGCGGAGTCCTCCACGCTGGCCTGAGGCTGCTGGACGGCCTGCAGGAGGCCAAGGGCATTGCGCAGCAGGCCGATCATGGTCATGGGCCAGCGCATGCGCTGGAAGCCCTCCAGGCTGGCCAGCACCAGGTTCTCCAGGAAGGCCTGACGCAGGGGCAACTCCTCCGGCGACTGCCTCCTCCCCAGTTCCTTGTCCTGGGTGCGCCGATACATGGAGCGAATGCCGCAGTACTCTTGGACCACCATACGGTCGACGCGGGCGTCCTCCGCGATGGCGAACAGGTCGGAGGCCAGGCGGCGGTCGTCGAACAGGTCGAAGAAGCGCTCTATGTCAGTCATGGCCTCCTTGGGGCCGCCCCGCCGCTCTTCCAGCTGATGGCGCGCGTCGGGGAAGATGTGCCCCGGCCTGTCGAACAGGAAGTCAAAGCTGCCGAACTCCAAGTGTCCTGCCTGATGGGTGGCGTACACCTTGTAGACGGCGAAGTTGTGCACCTTGTCCTCATACTCCTGCACCATCGTCGGCAGGTAGATTGCAGTGCCCTCGGTGGAGGGACTCTCGCTGGCCACCCAGCCGATGTTCTTCTCGACAAGGGTATCGGCGGAGTGAATAGCCACGTTGCTGCCGGTCAGGGCCTTGCAGTACATCCGCAAGATCTCTGCCACGCGGTTCAGCTCCACCTGCGAAGACAGAGACTCCAGGATCTCATCGCCCTTGCTGGACTCCAGGCGGAAGAAGGCTTCGCCACCCTCAATGCTGGTCTCCAACAGGGCCATGCCGAAGCCGTGCCAGCGGGGCAGGTCGTCCAGGCTGATCCGAACCAGCACCTGAGGCAGGCTCCTGAGGAACTCCATGGCCGCCACCGGCGAGTGGGAGGCCAGATCCTCCGCCAGGGAAAGCAGATAGGGGTGAAATCCCCCTTCAACCTGACTGAGGGCACGCGCTCCCTCGGCGAAGAAGGTGAAGGCTTGCCGTCCTTCCTGACGGGCCACCTCGCGGGTGAGGTTGAGGAAGCGCGGCCGCTGAGAGGCGTGGACGTGCCCCAGGAGAACGGGACCCTTCTCCAGATAGGCGCGAGCATCAGCCCAACTGGTGTAGGCCAGCACTTCCGCGAAATGTATGAAGGCCTCACGATCCTCCGGGGCCAGGGGCAAAAGGGACGCGGGTGCCGTCGACAGGCAGTGGGTGGCCAGGTCGTAGGACCGCTCGGCGAGAACGTCCACGAAGCGCACCAGGGCCCTGACCTCGTCCAGAGAGAGCTGGGACAAGAGAGCCGGGCTCATGTCGAAGAACTGTACAGCCAGAGAGGTTGAACGCCAGGTGCCCTTGTAGAGGCGCTGCCCGAGCATCGCCCAATCGTCCAGCTGGGACAGAGAGAGATGAGGAACGGTACCCGGGCTGGCGCGGAAGTAGGCAGCGGCCAGGGACGACGACAGCTCGACCAGGTCGTGTCCCCGCTGAGCCCACTGGCGCAAGGCGACGAATCCGATGAGGGGAAGCACCTGGGGGGTGGCTCGGAAATACTCGCTGGCCGCCTCCCAGGAGCGCCAGGAACGGCGAGCCAGTTCCAGGCCGTCCTCGGCCCAGAAGGCCACCTCCTCCGGTTCCAGCAGATCGCAGGCCGCCTCGGCACTGGAACGGAACTCCGCTGCCAGGGCGGTAGAGAAGGACGCCAGTTCTCTTTCGAACCGGCCTACCAGGCGGCGCAAAGACGGACTACTCAAAGATGGATGACACCACCTCTTCTATGCTGCGTTGGACCTCGTGGTCATCGGTGAGGGCCCAGACCACCGCCACCTGACAAGCGCGGCGAGGGGGTATGCCCTTCTGTACGAGCCTGCCCGCATAGATGAGCAGACGGGTGCTCACCCCCTCGGCCAGGCCGTGCTCCTTGAGGTGGCGCACCTTCTCGCCCAGCTTGGCCAGGTCCATGGCAAGTGAGTCAGGAACGCTGGCCTCATGCTGGATGATGCGAGCCTCCAGCTCTCGCGAGGGGTAGCCGAACTCGATGGCCATGAACCGCTGGCGAGTGCTGTGCTTCAGGTCCTTGAGAGCGCTCTGGTAGCCGGGGTTGTAGGAGATGACCAGCAGGAAGCCATCGCGGGCCTCCACTACCTGGCCCAGCTTCTCGATGGGCAGTATGCGGCGGTGGTCGGTAAGGGGGTGGATGAGGACAGTGGTGTCCTTGCGCGCCTCGACCACCTCGTCCAGGTAGCAGATGGCGCCGGCCTTGACGGCGCGAGTCAAGGGGCCGTCGATCCAGCGGGTGGACTCCCCCTCCAGGAGATAGCGCCCCACCAGGTCGCTGGCCGTCAGGTCCTCGTGGCAAGCCACGGTCACCAGGGGCAGGCCGTGGTGGGCAGGCTCCACGGCCTGCCTCGTGGCATCCCTGACGATGGTCAGAGGGCGATCGAGCTTGTAGGCCATGTACTCGATGAAACGGGTCTTACCACAGCCGGTGGGGCCCTTAAGGAGTACCGGTATCTTCTGATGGAAGGCAGCAGTGAACAGATCTACCTCGTCCTTCAGCGGCAGATAGAAGGGCTCCTCGCTGAGGACATATTCTTCGATGGCGTACTGCCTGTAGCCTGTGCTTTCGGACGGTTCTTCCATTATTCCTTCGCGACTTCCTTACCTGCCGAGAAGCGACCTTATGTCGCCCTGGCAGCCAATCGACCGATCAGATCATCCCAGAGCTCATCAACCCGCTGGGCCACCTCTGCTAGAGTGCAGTTGGTGTCGATAACCACCTGAGCATGCTTCAGCCGCTCTTCGTTGGAGAGCTGGGCGGCGATGCGGGCCTCCGCCTGCTCCCGACTGAGGCCGCTGCGCTCCATCGACCGCTGAGCGGCAACCTCAGGGGAGACGACGGTCACCCACACCTCGTCCGCCAGTTCATCCCAGCCGGCCTCGATGAGGACAGCGGCCTCCAGTACCGTCACTCTGACGCCCTGCCGCCGCAATTCCTCCAGCCTCTCGGCCATCATCCGCTTCATGGGCGGGTGAGTGATGGCGTCCAGGCGACGGCGGGCCAGGGGATCGCTGAACACTACCTGGCCCAGCTTACGCCGGTCGATCTGACCATCGCCACCGACCACCTGGCGGCCGAAGGCATCTACTATCTGCTCCCACACCGGCGTGCCCGGCCGATAGACCTCGTGGCCTATCTGGTCGGCGTAGACGACACCTGCGCCCTTGACGCGCAGCATGTCGGAAACGGTGGACTTGCCGCTGCCGATGCCGCCGGTGAGCCCTATCACAAACATGCTCATATCCATCTTACCGAAAATCTGAGCGATGGCAAACCCAAATGATTCCGCTGATCAACATAAAAGGGGCATGGGCCCGGCCTCTGCGGGCTCATGCCCCTTCTGCTTGTAACGGAAAGCCTATCCTGATTTCAGCTGGCGGACTTTGCTCAGGAAGGGCGGGATAACCGTCTTCCAGTCGGCCACGATGCCATAGCGACAGTAACGGAAGATGCTGGCCTCGGGGTCTTTGTTGATGGCGACGATGTTCTTGGTCCCACTGAGACCAGCCATGTGCTGGCTAGCACCGGAAATGGCGACCGCTATGTAGAGGGTGGGGCTGACCACCTTGCCGGTGAGTCCTATCTGCTTCGGTATCGGATACCAGCCCATGTCGCAGGCCGCGCGGGTGGCGCCTACCGCGCCCTTCATCAGGCCGGCCAACTCCTCGAGCGTCTGGAACGCCTCGACGCTGCCCATGCCACGGCCTCCGCCCACGATTATCTCAGCATCCTCCAGACGTATGCCCTCTGCCTCCTCTTTGCGCCTATCGGTGATCCTGGTGCGCACCGCGGAGGCGTCAATGCCGGCAGCTACCTTGGCCACCTCACCTTTGCGAGAGCTGTCGGGGGCTAGAGGCTCCTGCGACTTGATCCTGACAGTGGCCATCTGAGGCATTGTCTTACAGGTATGCTGGGCATTGGCGTTACCGCCATAGCAGGCGCGAGTCATCACCAGGCGACCGTCGCTGATGGCGAGGTCGAGGCAGTCCATGGCCACCGCCGTCTCCAGGCGAAAGGCCAGGCGAGGGGCCAAGTCACGGCCGACATCCGTCTGACCCAGAAGGACGACAGACGGATTGGCTTCGCGGCAGACCTTCTCGGCCGCTGAGACGAAGGCATCGCTCTGGTATTCCGCCAGGGCGGGATCATCCACCACGTAGACCTTGTCCGCTCCGGCAGCGATCAACCCCTGGGCCAGGGACTCCACTCCTTGCCCCAGGATGGCTGCCTGAAGGGGCTGGCCCAACTGGTCGGCCAGCTGCCGGCCGGCACCCAACATCTCCGAGCTGATGCCAGCCAGGGCCCCTTCGGCCACTTCCCCAAAAACCAGTACTCCGCTCTCGTTAGCCATCGTTCATTTCTCCTTGCTCCGGCCTGCATCCCGGGGCCGCCAGGTCGGCCGACCTTCGGCCCAGGCAGGCCTCTAGATGAGCTTCTCCTCCCGAAGCTTGGCGGCCAGCTTCTCGGCTGCTTCCTCCGGGGTCTCCCCTTCGATGAACTCGCACTTGACATCGTGCACGGGCACGTAGAGGCGGTCCAGGGAAAGGAGAGAGCCGGCGGCACCTAGCTGCGAGGAGTCGACCCCGAGGTCGCCCGCCGACCAGACGCTTACCTGCTTCTTGGCAGCGGCCATGATCTGTTTCAACTGAGGATAGCGTGGCTCACCCAGCTCGTTGCTGATGGTAACCACGGCGGGAAGGCTGGCCTCCACCGTCT
Source organism: uncultured Dehalococcoidia bacterium (assembly GCA_964638905.1). GTDB lineage: Bacteria > Chloroflexota > Dehalococcoidia > SM23-28-2 > SM23-28-2 > SM23-28-2. Next base: position 8,556 of record CAZXAF010000017.1, on the reverse strand, counting down.
CGAATCCATCCGAAAGCACCCGCTCCACCTGCAGGGTGCCATCGCTGACCTTCACGTTACTGGCGCGGGTTATGCAGGGCAGGCCCAGTATGTCGGCGACGATCGAAGGGGTCACGCCCACGTCCCAGTCCGGCGCCTGGCGCCCACAGAGGACGAGATCGAAGGGCTCCAGCTTCTTGATGGCCGCTGCTAGAGCGCGGGCGGTGGCGAAGCTGTCGCCATCTTCGAAAGCCTTATCGGTGAGCTGCACGCCCTCATCGGCACCCATGGCCAGGGCGTGCTTGACGGCATCGCGAGCGGCCTCGGGGCCGAGAGTAAGGATGGTGATCTTGGCCTCGCCCGCAGCGTCGCGAATGCGCAAAGCAGCCTCCACCCCCAGGATAGCGTACTCGTCGGGCACTGGCTGAATACCCGGCACCGGCAACACCTTCTTGGTCGCCTCGTCAACCTTGAACTGAGAGGCAGGCGTCTCCGGATCGGGCACCTGCTTAACGCAGCAAATCACGTGAAGCATGATGTGCCTCCTCCCTCCGCCCCGCCTGCGTTGGGGCGGGGCACAGACTTGTCACCCAAAGTCTTAGATTCCATTAACCAAATGCATTCTCTCATTGCTGAGCCGGCTCCTCGCTCTGCCCCTGCGGCGGGTCGGCCTTGGCCGCCTCGGGGACAGTGGCCACAGGAGCCACCGACATATCGAGCAGTTCCGCCACGTCGTAGACCTTGATCTCTCGCTCGGCCGCTTCAGGCACGGCGCCGATGCCGTCTTCGAACATCTGCAGGCAGAAGGGGCAGGCAGTAGCGACGATCTGGGCGCCTGTGGCTGTCGCCTCTTCGGTTCGATCCTGGTTTATCCGCTTGCCGGTGCCGGGGTTCTCTTCCACCCACATGTGTCCGCCACCGGCGCCGCAGCAGAAGCTCTGGGCCCTCGTCCGCGCCATCTCCACAGGCTGGGCGCCGGGCAGGCCGGCGACGATGCGGCGAGGCGAATCGTAAAGGTTATTGTGGCGACCCAGGTAGCAGGAGTCGTGGTAGGTGATCTTCTGGGCCAGAGCCTCCTGCGGCTTCAGCCTTCCCTCCTTGATGAGCTGAGCGAAGAAGTCGGCATGATGGGTCACTTCGAAATGGCCATCGAACTGGGGGTATTCGTTCTTGAAGGTGTTGAAGCCATGGGGACAGCTGATGATGATCTTCTTGACGCCTTTAGTATTGAACAGCTCGATGTTCTGCTGGGCCTGGAGCATGAAGAGGTACTCGTTGCCCAGGCGGCGAGCGGGGTCGCCACAGCAGCCCTCCTCCGCTCCCAGAACGCCGTAGCTTACTCCGGCCTGGTTTAGCAGCCTGACGATGGCCTTGGTGGTCAAGACATTCCGCTCGGACAGAGCGCCGGTGCAGCCCACCCAGAACAGGTACTCCTGGCTGCCGTCGAACATGGGCACGTCGCCCATCTCCTCGATCCAGGAAGTGCGGCCGAGGGGAGTGCCCCGCCAGGGGTGACCGCGCTGCTCCAGTTGCATGAGGGTGGCCTGGGCCGTCTCCGGCATGCGGGCCTCGTCCATCACCAGGTAGCGGCGAACGCCCATGATCGCCTGGATGTGCTCAATGAACACCGGACACTCGTACTGGCAGGCACCGCAGGTAACGCAGTCCCATATGGGGTTGAAGCCCATAGCCTCCGTCAGTGGTACGCCGCGCTCGCCGCTGACGTTTAAGTTGAGCACCGGTATCGGCACGAGAGCCGATGCGTTCACCAGCAACTGCTGGCGAAGTTGGTGGGCGATCTCCTTGGGAGATAGCTCCTTGCCGGTGTTGTAGGCGGGACAGGCCTCCTGACAGCGGCCGCACTCGGTGCAGGTGTAGCCGTCCAGGAGCTGCTTCCAGGTGTAATCCTGGATACGCCCTACGCCGAACACCTCCTGCATCTCCAGGTCGGGGATGGGCTGAAGGACACCGGTGGGCTGAAGGCGGCGGAAGAAGACGTTGGGAGCGGCGGTGAAGATGTGCAGGTGCTTAGAGTAGGGGAGGAAGTTCAGGAACAGCAGGAAATCCAGCAGGTGGGCGTACCAGAAGCCGGTATGCCAGGCCTTGAGGACGCCCACGTCGGTGCCTTTGAACGTCTCGGCCATAGCGTTGGAGAGGAAGGCCCGCTCGCTGTGAGAGAAGGGCTCAATGGCGATCTGGAAGGCCACAGCGAACAGGTCGGTGATCATCAAGAGACCGATGAAGGCGACGGTGATGCGGGCGTCCCAATTCAGGCTGAGGCGGGGCGGCTTGTAGATCTCACGGCGGGCCAGGGCCATGGCCACCCCGATGAGCGTCAGGATCTCGAAGGTCTGCATCAGCGGGAAGTAGGCCAGCCAGGGCGCGCTGGCCCAGGACATGAAGCTCAGGTCGTCGCTGAAACCTTCCAGGAAGAAGTTGATGGTGTTGAGTTGGAAGGTCAGGAAGCCCCAGAAGATAGCCAGGTGAAGAACGCCCGAGTACCAGTAGCGGGGACGAATCACGCGCCAGATGACTAACACCAGCGGCACGAAGGAGACTATGCGCTCCCAAAGGCGGCCGAGGCGGAAGTCGGGTTTGCCCAGGAAGAGAAGGTAGATGCGAACGTAGACACTATAGGCGAAGAAAGCTAGGGCAGAGGCGAATATAAGGTAGAAGAATATGTTACCAGGGAACTGGACAGAGGGCGCCATCCGCTACTCCTTCCAACACCAAGGTCGCCGTCATAGTGGATGTCAGAGGTCGCTCCATCAGTGTGAAACCGTTCACCATCATAGCGTCCGCCCAGGTGAGGGTCAACAGTGCGCCTAGGGCGCGGGCGCGCCGTGAGTTTTACGAAGATCTGTCTTCAGTACCTTGCCCAGATAGTTGCGAGGCAGCTCATCTACAAACGCCACGTATTTTGGCGCCTTGAAGCTGGCCATGCGGCTCCTGGCGTACTGCATAATCTCATCGGCGGTGGCCGACTCCCCCGGCTTGAGGACGACGATGGCCTTCACTTCCTCGCCCCAATCCAAGTGGGGAACGCCGATGACCGCCGCCTCCCCGACCTTGGGGTGCTGCTCCAGGACGGCCTCGATCTCCCCGGGGGAGATGTTCTCCCCTCCGCGGATGATCAGGTCCTTGGTGCGACCGGTGATGAACACATAGCCATCCCCGTCCATCCAGCCGACGTCACCGGTGTGCAGCCAGCCATCGACCAGGGCCTCGGCCGTCTCCTCCTCTCGCTTCCAGTAGCCGGTCATCAGGCGGGCCCCCTGGGCCACGATCTCCCCCTCCCGGCCGGGCGGCACGATGTTGCCCTCAGGGTCCATGATGGCGATCTGCACATCCTCCATCGCCCGCCCTACCGACTTCAGGCGCTCCAGCTTTCTCTGTTTCTCCTCGTCTGTGCCCTCGATGACGTGGTCCTCGGGGCCTAGGTAGGTGATGGTGGACGTGCTCTCCGTCTGACCATAGGCGTTCATCAGGCCGCACTTGAACACATCCACCGCCCTGCGGACCACATCGTAGGGCATGGGAGCAGCCCCGTAGGCCAGAAGCTTGAGGGAACTGAGGTCGTACTTGTCGAAGTCCGGCTCTTCCATGATCCGGCTGAGCATAGTAGGCACCACGAAGCTGTGGGTGACCCGCTCGCTCTGCACTGCCTCCAGCCAGGCGTGGGGTTCGAACTGCGGCAACACCACCAGGGTGCGCCCACCCCAGATGGATGACATGATGGCCGTGGCCCCGGCGACGTGGTAGACGGGCACCGACAGCATCATGATGTCGTGCGTCTCGGGGTTGGCGGGCTCGACGGTGTTGGTGACGTATACCGAGAGGCTGAGATAGGTGAGGACGACGCCCTTGGGCAGAGCGGTGGTGCCGCTGGTGTAAAGGAGAACGGTGGGGTCATTGTCGTCGACCTCTGCGAACACCTCCTCGGGCTCGTATCTGGCGATGACGTCCTCGTAGTTCTGCATCCCCTGAGGGCGGGCGTCGTAGCAGAGGAAATGGCGGACGCCCCTTAGCTCGGGCCGTATGGAGGCGATGAGCTCCAGATAGCGCTCCCCGACGAAGAGGATCGAGGCCTCGGAGTTGTTCACAATGTGGGTCAGCTCTTCTCTCTTGGCTCGATAGTTAATGGGAACGAATACCGCCCCCAGCTTGGCGCAGGCGTAGTAGACCTCGACCGACCGGTGGGAGTTGAGGGCCATGACGGCCACCTTCTGGCCGCTCTCCACACCCAGGTCCACGAGGGCGTTGGCCAGGCGATTGACCCGCTCCTGCACCTGCAGGTAGGTAAGACGGGTGCCGTTGCAGACCAGCGCTTCCCGCTCAGGCACGATGGCAGCGCTGATGGTCAGGAACTCGGCGGTATTCACGGCTTACCTCCCTTCGACTCCTGGCTCCTACACCCCCAGGAACTGCGGCGCCCTGCCCTCTCGTTGGGCCTTGATCCCCTCGCCGGCATCCTGGCTGGCGAGGACCAGGCGGGCCAGGCGAGCCTCCAGGGCCAGGCCCTCGGCCAGGGGCAGATCCAGGCCCTCGGTCACCGCCTCCTTGGCGTAACGCAGGGCCAGCGGCCCGCGCGTCATGAGCTGGCGGGCCAGGGCCTCGGCCTCGGCGTAAAGGCGCTGGCGGGGCACCACTCGCTGCACCAGGCCGATGCGCAGGGCCTCCTGGGCATCGATGGCATCGCCGGACAGGATTAGGCCCATGGCCAGCCCCGGGCTGACGGTGCGGGGAAGGAGCTGTGTCCCCCCAGCCGAGGGGATGTAGGCCAGGCTAACCTCCGGCAGGCCCAGGCGAGCATCGTCGGCGGCGATGCGCAGGTCGCAGCACATGCTCAGCTCGACACCGGCCCCCAGGACGAAGCCGTGGACGGCCGCGATTAGAGGCTTCTCGATGGCCAGCATGTAGCCCCACAGATCGCGCTCCCGGCGCGCCCGTCGCGCTTCCACCACCGAAGGAGCTGTACCGAACTCGCTGATGTCGGCGCCGGCGGAGAAGGCTTGCTCTCCCGCTCCCCTGAAGATGGCCACCGCCACATCGGGGTCATCCTCCAGGGCGTGGAGGACCTGCCACAGCTCGTCCCGTATCTCCATGTTCAGAGCGTTGAAGACCTCGGGCCGGTTGAGGGTGATCCAGGCGACGCCTTCGTCCTTCTCGTAGACCAGAGCTTCAGAGTTCATACCACTTCTTGCTGTGCTCAGACGCAGCGCCGAACGCGGTCGTGATCCTACCGTCCGTGGAACCGCGGCGGTCGCTTGTCCAGGAAGGCACGCACGCCCTCGGCCCGATCTTCGGTGGTCTGGAGGATTATAGTCAAGTCCGTCTCCAGGCGCAGGGCCTGCTCCAGGGTCATATCCAGGCCTTTGCTCACCGCTTCCTTGGCGTAGCGCACAGCGATCGGCCCACGCGCGGCGATGCGCTCGGCCAGAGCGGTGGCCTCAGCCATAAGCCTGTCGCCGGGCACCACCTGGCTCACCAGGCCGACGCGATGGGCCTCCTGGGCATCGATGGGCTCCGCCGTGAGGATCAGCTCCAGGGCTTTGCCCCGCCCGACGATGCGAGCCAGACGCTGGCTGCCGCCGCCCATGGGTATCAAGCCCCAGGAGGTCTCGGGCAGGGCGAAATGGGCCTCGGCGCAGGCCAGGCGAATATCGCAGGCCAGGGCCAGCTCCAGGCCTGCGCTGATGGCATCGCCGTTGATGGCGCAGATGACCGGCTTCGAGAGCTGGGGCAGGCAATCGAAGGCGTGGCCCAGGAAATCCCGTCGGGCCGGCTTCCTTTCGGCGGCCAGCAGCGCCATGTCCCAGCCCAGGGAGAAGACGGATGCCTGCCCACCGCTGAGGATGGCCACCCGCACCTGGGGGTCGTCGTTTATCTCCGCGCAGGCGGCCGCCAGCTCTTGCAGCAGTCGCTCGTCGATACGGTTTCCCTGCTCGGGACGCTGCAATTCGAGGTGGGCGACAGTGTCGCGCTTCGAGAGGCCGATGGTTTGATAAGGCATCGCCGCTTCCAGCGTCGGGTATGGTAGCAAGGCTCACAAACGGTGTCAATGACAGCCAAGCTCCCCGTTGCAATCAGGGCAACGGACGTTGTATCATCCGCGCCGGACGCGCCCGCTCTCGCCAGGAGAGCAATGAGCGCTCAGGAAGGGTAGAGATCGCGTGGACCTGGGATTGAAGGGCAAAGTGGCCATCGTCACCGGCGCCAGCCGAGGCATCGGCCGGGCCATTGCCCTCGGCCTGGCCGACGAGGGCTGCAACGTCGCCTTCTGCGCCCGCGGGCAGGAGCGGCTGCAGGAGACGGCGAAGGAGATCGAGGCCAAGGGAGTGCGCGTGCTGGCGGTGGAGGCCGATGTCACCAGGGCCGAGGACACGGAGCGACTGGTGCAGGCCACCGCCGACGCCTTCGGCCGCATCGATATCCTGGTGAACAACGTGGGCGGCGCGGTAGCCGCCGACTCGGACGAGGCCTGGCAGGCCACCTTCCAGACGATCCTTCTGACGGCCACCCGCGCCACGCGCCTGGTCATCCCCCACATGCAGCGAGCGGGCAGCGGGGCGATAGTGCACATCGCCTCCATCTGGGGCCGCGAGTCGGGCGGCAATCTCACCTACAACGCGCTGAAGGCGGCAATGATCAGCCACGCCAAGGCGATGGCCCTGGAGCTTGCCCCCCAGAACATCCGCGTGAACTCGGTGGCCCCCGGCAGCACCAGCCACCCCGGCGGCTCCTGGTGGCGACGCCAGCAGGAGGACCCCGAGGGCATGGCCCAGTTCGTGCGCCAGAACATCCCCATGGGCCGCTTCGGCACCGCCGAGGAGGTGGCCAATGTGGTGGTCTTCCTGGTATCGGAGCGGGCTAGCTGGGTGACCGGCGCCTGCATCAACGTGGACGGCGGTCAGAGCCGGTCGAATATCTGATCGAGCGGAGGAAAGGCATGAGGCCGCAGCGTACAAGCTACCGTGGGGTTCTGAAGCTATCGATCTTCGTTTTGACGGTGCTGGCTCTGGCAGCCTGCGGCGGCGAGGAGGAAGCCACGCCCACAGCGGCACCTGCGGCCAGCCCGACGGCGATGGCCACCCCTACGCCACAGCCCTCTCCCACGGCAGCACCAACCCTAATCCCTTCGCCTACTAGCGAGCCAACCCTGCCCCCTTCACCGACGGTCGGGACACCCACCCTTCCGCCCGGCGGAGAGACGCCGGCGCTTATGCCCTCCTGGCAGACCGCCGCTCCCAGGGCGACGGTGCCCATCGGGCAGGTGGTGGAGCTAGGTATCAGGAACAAGAACGGCGCTCCCGGAGAGACCTACGCCATCGGCCTGCAGGTGAACCTGCCGGACGGCTCGCCGGTGAACATGGAGGGCGAGGTCGTTGGCGACGAGTGGACCTACTTCTCCCTGGCCGAGACAGGCATGGCGGGCACCTACACCGTCTACTTCGGCCTGCCCCAGAGCGACCTCATATACGCACAGGATTACTTTCAGGTTCAGGAGCCGGAACCGCCGTCGGGGGTCGATTTCACCACCCTTACGTGGCAGACCTCCGCCCCCAGGGTGGCGGTGGGCATCGGCGAGGTGGTGGAACTGGGGCTACGCAACAAGTTCGGCGAGCCAGGCGAGTGCTACGACTTCCTGCTGGAGGTGTACGACCCGCTGGACAACTACTCCTCTGGAGAGGCTACCGTTTGCGCCGACGAGTGGGCGGACCTGACCTACGAGGACACTTTCCTCTCCGGCACTTACTATGTCTTCTTTTGGATAGAGGACCAGCTTATCGCTCAGGACTCCTTCGAGGTGAGCGAGTACTAGAGCAGCAGCCCTAGACGTGGCTCAGCGCCCCACCCTCGATGAAGATGACCTGGCCGGTGACGAAATCGGAGGCATCGGAGGCCAGGTAGACGGCCAGGCCTGCCATCTCCTGCGAGCGCGCCAGGCGGCGCATGGGCAGGTAGCGCTCGAGGGACGCCTTCAGCGCCTCATCCCCGCCGATGCCGGGCACATCGTCCAGAAAGCCAACGCCGATGCAGTTGACGTTGATGCCCTCGCGGGCCCACTCCAGAGCGAGGGCGCGGGTCATATTGATCACCCCCGCCTTGGCCGCGCAGTAGGCGGCGCTGTTGATGACCCCCCGCTCGCCGAGCAGGGAGCTTACGTTGATGACCCTCCCCTTGCCCTGGCGAAGCATGACCGGAGCGGCTGCGCGGGTAGCCAGGAACACTGCCGTGAGGTTGGCGGCCAGCACCCGCTGCCACTCCTCGTCCGTGACCTCGGCCAGGGGTTTGGCGAAGGGCAGGTCGGGGTTGTTCACCAGGATGTGCAGGCCGCCCAGTTCGTCCACCACTCGCTGGACGACTGCATCGACCTGAGAGGCGTCGGTGACGTCGACGGCGGCGGCGAATCCCCGGCGACCGATGGCCCGCACTTCTGCCGCCGTGGAGTTAACGGCCTCTTCCTCTTGCTTGTCCCGAGTGCAGGATGTCACCGCCACGTCGGCGCCCGCTTCGGCGAGGGCTACAGCCAGCGCTCGCCCGAGGGCGGTCGCTCCCCCGACAACCAGGGCCACC
>CAZXAF010000016.1:0-14990 GCA_964638905.1 uncultured Dehalococcoidia bacterium | reverse complement strand
CGCCCGTCACCTCGCGATAGATGGGCGCGAGGTTTGCCCGGCCAGCCAGCTTCTTTACCTCGGCTAGGCTTGGGTAGTACATCCCTCTATGCGATTCTTTGCCCTCCCCCTACAGCTTCGGCACGTGAGTCATGGCCTCTCGCACCTTCTCGGCCGGGTAGGCGTAGTCCTCCAGCTTGCCAGCCAGGAAAGCCTCGTAGGCCGCCAGGTCGAGAAGGCCGTGGCCGCTGTGGTTGAACAGGATCACCCGCCGCTCGCCGGCCTCGCGGGCGGCCAGGGCCTCGTCGACGGCGCAGATGATCGCGTGGGACGTCTCCGGCGCTGACACGATGCCCTCGGTCTGAGCGAACTGGATGGCAGCGGCGAAAGCCTTCGTCTGATGATAGGCCCTGGCCTCCATCACCCCCTCGTGGCAGAGCTGGCTGATGATCGGCGCCATGCCGTGATAGCGCAGGCCGCCGGCGTGGATGCCGGGCGGGATGAACGTGTGGCCCAGCGTGTGCATCTTCAGCAGCGGCGTCTGCTCGGCGATATCGCCGAAGTCGTAGGCGTACTCGCCGCGGGTGATGCTCGGGCAGGACTCGGGCTCCACAGCGATGAAGCGGGTCTTCTTCCTGCGACCGGCCAGTTTGTCCTTCATGAAAGGCAAGGCCAGGCCGGCGTAGTTGGAGCCGCCGCCCACGCAGCCGATGATCACGTCGGGGTACTCCCCGGCCATCTCCATCTGCTTCATCGCCTCCTGGCCCACCACCGTCTGGTGGAGGAGGACGTGGTTGAGGACGCTGCCCAGGGAGTACTTGCTGTCCTCCCGGCCGACGGCGTCCTCCACCGCCTCGCTGATGGCCACCCCCAGGCTCCCCGGCGAATCAGGGTCCTGGGCAAGCACATTCCGACCGGCCTGGGTGTCGGAGCTGGGGCTGGGCACTGCCGTGGCGCCCCACGTCTCCATGAGAATGCGACGGTAGGGCTTCTGATAGAAGCTAACGCTCACCATGTACACCTTCAGCTCCAGGCCGAAGAAGGAACAGCCCATAGCCAGGGCGCTACCCCACTGGCCGGCGCCGGTTTCCGTGGTGAGGCGACGGATGCCCTCCTGCTTGTTGTAGTAGGCCTGGGCCACCGCCGTGTTCGGCTTGTGGGAGCCGGCGGGGCTCACACCCTCCCACTTGTAGTAGATGTGCGCGGGGGTATCGAGGGCCCGCTCCAGCCGATGGGCCCGCTGCAGAGGCGAGGGCCGCCACAGCCTGTAGACCTCCAGCACCTCCTCCGGGATGTCGATGTAGTTGTCCGTGCTCACTTCCTGCTGGATGAGGGCCATGGGGAAGATAGGAGCGAGCGCCTCCGGCCCGACGGGCTCGTGGGTGACCGGGTGGATAGGCGGCGGCGGCGGCCAGGGCAGGTCGGGCAGGATGTTGTACCACCGGCGGGGAATATCACTCTCGGCCAGAAGAAACTTGGTCTGCATGGTACCTCCTTTGCGTTAGGCCTCACCAAACGACGAACCCCTCGCCCAAAGGGACGAGGGGTCTTCTCGCGGTGCCACCCTTCTTCCCCCGACTGGTCGGGGGATCTCGTTGCAGGTACGCCCGCCTCAGGCGGGGATACCCCGGGCTCTGATAACGCTGCCCCTGCGGCCAAGCCTACTTGCCCCGACCAGTCGGAGCGTTCGGTTGACGGCTCCCAGGCCCATTCGACTGCTGCGCTGACGCCGGGCTCTCACCTTACCCCGGCTCTCTGAGCCCCGCTTTGCGACCTACTAGCCCTGTTCGCAGCCGCTACGATATGAACTTTAGCAGAACGATAGCACTTCGCCTGGGTTCTGTCAAGCGCTGCTGGCCCCGTCAGGGTATGCGCACCGGCTCCCGCTCGGGCCGCTCCTTCTCGGCGGCGATGATGCGTTCCGCCTGGTCGACCGCCTCCTCCAGCTTGCCCTGCGCGTTCACCACCACGTGGTCGAAGTGGCTGGCGGCGTCCATCTCTCGGCGGGCCGTGGCCAGGCGCAGGCGGAGTTGCTCCTCCGAGTCGGCTCCCCGCAGGCGCAGCCGCTCCTCCAGCTCGGTCATGGAGGCCGGCGCGACGAAGATGGTGACCGCCTGGGGCACAGCCCCCTTGATGGTAGCTACCCCCTGGATGTCCGTGCGCATGATGACGTCCTGACCGCGGGCCAGCGCCTCTCGCACCTCCGCTTTGGGCACGCCGTAGTGCTCAGCGTAGACGACGGCGTTCTCCAGCAGTCCGCCCGCGGCCAGCATCTCCTCGAATTGCCGATGGGTCAGGAAGTGATAGTCGCGGCCGTCAACCTCGCCGGCCCGCCGGGGACGGGTAGTGGCGGTAACCGCGAAGTGATAGTCCCCTCCCCTGGCCTTCAGCCGAGCGAGGACGGAATCCTTCCCCACCCCAGAGGGGCCGGAGAACACCACCAGCAGTGGGTGGCGCGAGGGCGCGCCGCCGCCAGTCCTGCCACGCGGCAGCCGAGGCCTCCTAGCCTTCTTCCTCCTGGCCGGCCCTGGCATAAACACCTTCCTGAGCGACGGCCGTCACTCGCCCACTGATCGTCTCCGGGCTGATGGCGACCAGAACGATCTGGCCGTTGTCCATGAATATGGCCCCTTTGGTACGCCGCCCACTGGTTATGTCGACCACCGCCCCTTTCTTCTTGCCCTCGCGGATAAGGCGCTGAATGGGTGCCGAACCGGTGGATACGACAGCGATCACCCGATTGAGCGCTATGAAGTTCTTGAAGCCTACAGCCAATAGCTCTGTCGTCATGGCTTACTCCCTTCCCCCTCCCCAATACGCGGCATTGCTCTCTATGTACTAACGCGAGGAAAGCTCCTCGAGATGTTGCCAGAATCCGGGATATGAAACAGATGATGCCTCCGCAGCTCGCACTATCGTCTCCTCCTGGGCTGTAAGGCCGGCCACAGCCAGGGTCATGGCCAGACGATGGTCGCCGTGGCTGCTGCACTCTCCCCCCTTCAGGGAGCCCATGCCCTCGATAACCATGCCGTCCGCCAGCTCCTGGATGCTCGCCCCCAGCCGCCGCAGCTCGCGGACGGTGGTGCGAATGCGGTCCGATTCCTTCAGCCGCAGCTCCCCCGCCTCGCGGACGACCGTTTCCCCCTGCGCCAAGCAGGCGGCCACCGCCAGCACCGGGATCTCGTCGATGAGGCGAGGGATGAGAGGCCCCTCGATGACCGTCCCCCGCAACGAGGACGAGCGAACCACGATGTCGGCCACCGGCTCGCAGCCCCACACCCGCTCCGCCTCCACAGCGATGCTGGCCCCCATGCTGGCCAGGGCATCGATGATCCCACTGCGGCTGGGGTTCACGCCCACACCGGTAAGCCTGAGCTCGGCGTCGGGATGGGCTGCAGCCGCCACCATCCAAAAGGCAGCGGCGCTGATGTCGCCCGGCACCCGCAGGCTGAGGGGCGTCAGCTCCCGCTCCGGCGGCGATATCCGCAGGCCGTCGCCCGCTCCGCCAAGGACTTCCACGCCCATCGCCCGCAGCATCCGCTCGGTATGATCGCGCGAGGACGCCGGCTCCTCCAGAACCGTTTCGCCCTCCCCGTAGAGAGCGGCCAGGCTCAGCGCCGACTTCACCTGGGCGCTGGCCACCGGCAGGCGATAGCGAATGCCCTTGAGAGAGCCGCCCTCGATGGCCAGGGGAGGGCGAGAACCCCCCGCTCGCCCCTGGATGCGCGTCCCCATGGCCCGCAGGGGCTCCACCACCCGCTCCATCGGGCGCGAGCGCAGGGAGGCGTCGCCGGTCAGCACCGAGAAGAACGGCTGGCCCGCCAGAAGGCCGGCCAGCAGGCGCATGGTGGTGCCCGAGTTGCCGGCGTTCAGCACGTCGGCGCTCTCCCTCAGACCGAAGCGGCCGCCGCCCTCAATGCGCAGCGTCCCCTCGCCGTCCCAGTCGATCTTCACGCCCAGGGCCTTCAGGCAGCGCAAGGTGGCCAGGCAGTCGGCGCCGCCCTGGAAGTTCTCCACCGTCGCCCCGCCCTGGGCGATAGCGTTGAGGATGGCCGCCCGATGGGAGATGGACTTGTCGCCCGGCGGCTCGATGCTTCCCCGAAGCCTGCGTGCTGGGCTGATCGTCTTCCTCATCGCCGGCCGCCGCCCTCGCCGCTCTGACTGCCGCCGCCTTCTTTCTTTTCCTCCAGCAGCTTGCCGATGTCCTTCACCCGCCGCATCAAGCGCTCGCCCACCAGCAGCGCGGCTAGCTGCTCGCCGCTGGTTAGCAACTCCCCCGCCGCAACCGGCTCGCGGACGGCCGGCCCGGCGGCTACGTAGGTGTCGCGATCCAACTGCGCCCTGGCGAAGGCCTTGAACAGCTCCTCCTCCTGCCCCTGCTGCAGCAGCTCTCGGTAGCGCCCGAGCTCGGCCACCATGCGCTCCAGCCAGTGAAGGACGCTCTCTCGGTTGGTCAGGCAGATGCCGTGGCTGAGGTCCGCATCGGTGGAGGCCAGGCGGGTGACATCGAGGAAGCCGCTGCTGGCCAGGGCCGACAGCTCCGGCCAGGCGGGGCTGCCGCGCACCAGGGTAAACAGGGCGGTGGACACGACCAGGGGAAGATGGCTCACCGCCGCCACATAGCGGTCGTGCTCATCGGCGCCGATGAAGAAGGGCCGAGCGCCGATAAGGTGAACGATGCCGGTGACCACTCGCACCGCGCCCTCGCTGGCGTCAGGAGCGGGAATGATGCAGTAGGGCTTGCCGGCGAACAGCTTGGCCTCCGCGTTCCGGACGCCGGCCGTCTCCTTGCCGGCCATGGGATGGCCTCCCACAAAGCTAACCGTGGCCGGCAGAAGCTCGCTTGCCCACTCCATGACGATGGCTTTGGTGCTGGCGGTATCGGTGACCACGCAGTTCTCTCGCAGCTCGCCCGCCAACTCCTCCATCACGCCGCGGACAGCCACGATCGGCGTAGCGATGACCACCAGCCTGGCATCGCCCACCGCCTTCTGCAGGACGGACTCCGTCTTGTCGACTACCCGCAGCCGGCGGGCCTCGCTGGCGGCCAGCGGGTCCTTATCATAGCCCACGATCTCGATGTCCTTGAGCTTGGCCGCCTTCAGCGCCAGGCTCAGGGAACCACCGATGAGGCCCAAGCCGATAATCGCTATGCGTTCCATAGGGTTCCGCCTAACAGGAGTCGTCGGCCGCCCTCAGAAGGGCCAGACGGCTATCGCTGGCATCGGCCCTCTGGTGGCAGCGAATAAGCTCCACTACCGTCGCCGGCGTACCGGCTGCCTCCGCCAGAGCGGCACTTCGGCCGGCGTGATCCTCCAGAGAGGCTATGGCCCGCCGCCATCCCCGACCCTCGGGCTGGGCCAGGCGAACCAGCATGCGTGGCCATGTCGCCCTCAGGAGGACGTAGGCCACCCGATGCCACAGCCGGATGGGCCCCTTGCCGACGTCGTGCAAAAGGGCGGCCAGCAGCACCTCCTCGTCCTCGCAGCCCTTCCGTCGAAGCGCGTAGAAGACGTCCAGGCAGTGGCGCTGGTCTCGAGCCGTCATGGCGTAGAACAGCCGCTGCTGCTCCGCGCTGAGACGAGCGCCGACAATCCGCCGCTCCTCCGAACTCAGGCCAGCCCCCAGAGAGGCGAACAACTGGCGTATCCGGTAGACTGCCCTAGCCAAAGACATCGGTATCGATCCCCGTCAGCAGGCGAGTGAGCGTGTTCACCACTGGTCGCATTACCTCGAAGAACGGATTGAGGCGCCACCCGGTAAGGAAAGGTATGCCAAAGATGAAAAGGAACAGGATGGGCAGCCCCCACTGTTGCGTCCGCGCCAGGGAGTCCGAGAGGTCTCGCGGCAGGATGCCCACCGCCACCTGAAAGCCGTCCAGAGGTGCTACAGGAAGGAGATTGAAGAAGGCCAGAATGATGCCGAAGATCACTATAGTGCTCAGGTATAGGCCGAGGTAGTCGTCAGCCCCCCAGGTGGCCAAAGAGGGCACATTGAAGGGCGTTCGCCAGGGCACTATGTCCATCTTGATGGGCAAGCCGGCCAGGCCCGCAATGACGATGTTGGATATCGGACCGGCCGCCGCCACCAGCGCCATCACCGCCTTGGGATTGGTGCCGCGCATGAGATTGGGGTTCACCGGCACCGGCTTGCCCCAACCGAAGCCGCCGAGGAACAGGAGGGTGGTGCCCAACGGGTCCAGATGGGCCAAAGGATTGATGGTGAGCCGGCCGTGATAGCGAGGAGTGGGGTCACCCAGGCTGTCGGCAGCGAAGGCGTGGCTGAACTCGTGGAAGGAGATGCCCACTATCAGGGCGGTCACAACAGCCCCAAAGAAGACAAAAAATGCCTGTACACTGACCTCTAGCAGGTCTAGATAGGCAAAAATCAACGCCTATCTCCCTCCACCACAAGATCATCATAGCATAGCGCTGATCGGCGGGGAAAGACGCCCCCTCAGCTCCCCCGGTCGCTTGGGGCTCACAAGCCCGATGGCACTACGCAGCCAAGTTCGATATACTGGGACTGGCAGAGCATAGGAGCACTATAGTGGCACCGCTGCTGCAAGTACAGGAACTGATCAAGAGCTTCGATGGGGTTAGAGCCCTCAACCGCTGCTCCCTTCAGGTGTCCGAGGGCGCAATCACCGGCCTTATCGGGCCCAACGGCGCCGGCAAGACCACCCTCTTCAACGTGGTCACCGGCTTCCTGAAGCCTACCGCCGGCAGGATCTTCTTCCAGGGGCAGCGGATTGAAGGCCTTCCCCCTCACAGGGTGTTTAGGAAGGGAATCGTCCGCACATTTCAGGTTCCGCGGGAACTCAAGTCGATGACCGTCCTGGAGAACCTGATGTTGGTGCCCAGTGACCAGTTGGGCGAGAATCTCTGGGGTCCCTGGCTCTTGCCCATCATGGTGCGGAGGCAAGAGCGGGCAATCCAGGATAAGGCCCTGGAGGTGCTGGAGTTCGTCAACCTCTATCACCTGCGTCATGAGTTCGCCGGGAACCTCTCCTCGGGGCAGAAGAAGCTTCTGGAGCTGGCCCGCACTCTCATGTGCGACCCCCAGATGGTCCTCCTCGACGAGCCGGGAGCAGGAGTCAACCCTACCCTCATGAAGCAACTGGTGGCCTCCATCGAGGAGTTGTGCTATGAGAAGGGGATCACCTTCTTCATCATCGAGCACGATATGGACCTGGTGACCCGGCTGTGCAATCCAGTCATCGTCCTGAGCGAGGGTGAGAAGATCGCCGAAGGAGAGCCTGAAGAGATCAAGGCCGACGAGCGCGTCCTGGAGGCGTATCTGGGAGGACAATATCGGTGACCATGCTGGAGGCCCGCGAGGTGGTGTCAGGCTACGGGGAGGTGGAGATCCTGCATGGTGTCTCCATCAAGGTGGGGGAAGAGGAGATCGTCACCATCATCGGGCCCAATGGAGCCGGTAAGTCCACCCTTCTGAAGACCGTCTTTGGCCTGCTTCCCTGCAAGCGCGGACAGGTTTTGTTCAACGGCGAGGACGTAACCGGCCAGTCCCCCCAAACCATGGTGCGCAAGGGCATGTGCTACGTGCCTCAGTCCGAGAACGTCTTCCCTACGCTGTCCGTCCAGGAGAACCTGGAGATGGGAGCCTTCATCCGCCGCGACAACTACCGTCCAAAGATGGAAGAAGTCCTGGCTCTCTTTCCCGACGTGATGGAACGACGCCACACACGGGCAGGGAAGCTATCGGGAGGGCAGCGGCAAATGCTGGCCCTTGCCCGCGCCCTAATGCTTGAGCCCCGCCTTCTCCTGCTTGACGAGCCCTCGGCCAGCCTGGCTCCCAACATGGTGGAGTTGGTCTTCGCCAAGATCTTGGACATAAAGCGCTCCGGCGTGGCAATCGTCATGGTGGAGCAGAATGCCAGAGAGTCGTTGAAGCTATCCAACAGGGGATACGTTCTGGCCATGGGGGAGAACCGCCTGGAGGGCACCGGCGAAAGCCTGCTGAACAGCGAAGAGGTAGGAAGGCTCTACCTGGGCGGGTAAGAGGCCCCAAATGGCAGAGTTAGTCGCAAGGGCCAGCAAGGCACGAGCACTTCTTAACGCTCTCGTGATGCTTCGGCGAGAGCGCCCTGATCTCTTCGATGCTGCGACGGGCATCGGCCTCTGGGTTCTCTTCGGTGCGTTCATGGTCTTTGCGATCATCACTGACCTCCAGCTCGTAGTAGTAGGCATCATCCTCGGCAGCATCATCGCCCTAGGCGCGATCGGCCTCACCCTTGTGTACGGCATCATGAAGTTCGCCAACTTCGCCCACGGCGACATGATGATGTGCGGTGCCTACCTGGCCTTCTTTGCCTTCATCTCCGGGGGGAATATTGGGCCCCTTTCCTTTGGCTACGGAATGATCCTTGCCATTCTCGTAGCCATGATCTCGGTCGGCGTCGGGTCGGTCGTCATCGACCGACTGGTGTATCGTCCGCTTCGTCAGCGCGGCAGCGGTGCCGTCGTCTTCGCCATCGCATCGCTGGGCCTGGCGATCACCTTCAGGGCGCTGATCCTACTATGGTGGGGGCCGCAGCCACATATTTACGTGACGGGCATCCACCCCGCCTGGGACCTACCGTTTGGCGTGAAGATCAAGCCGGACCAGATCTTCATCATAGCAACCACCCTGTTTCTGATCGCAGCGGTCTATGCTCTCCTGTTTCGCACCAAGATCGGCAAGGCGATGCGCGCCATGTCCGACAACCTTGAACTGGCGCGCGTTTCCGGCATCAATCCGGACCAGGTCATTATGTGGACCTGGCTCATCGGTGGCAGCCTAGCAGCAGTAGCCGGGGTGTTGCTGGGAATACAATCGCAGCTCACACCCGACATGGGATTCTCCCTTCTTCTACCGCTGTTCGCGGCAACAATCCTGGGCGGCATCGGCAGCCCCCATGGAGCGCTGGTTGGCGCGATGACCGTGTCCATCGCCCAGCAGGTCTCGACATCCTGGATCGACCCAGGCTACAAGGTAGCGGTAGCTTTCATCCTGCTCATACTAATGCTAGCGGTTCGGCCACGTGGCCTCTTTGGGATGAAGACGTAATGGAAGGCCTAATCGCGTACCTCATCTCGTTTGCCATCTTCAGCGCGATCTGGGCTATCTTCGCTCTGGGCCTCAATGTCCACTGGGGCTACACCGGCATTTTCAACTTTGGCGTCGCCGGCTTTTTCGCCGTTGGCGCCTACACTTCAGCGATCCTCACCACAGGGCCAGCGGCAGGCGGCACCTACCAGCACTATATCGCGGGCTATAGCCTACCTTTCGTCGTGGGCCTGGCAGCGGCCGCCCTGGCCTCGGGGGCTCTGGCCGTCCTCATCGGCATCCCCACCCTGCGGCTGCGCGAGGACTACCTGGCCATTGCCACGATCGGCGTTGCCGAGACCCTTCGGCGGGTGGCCATGAACGAGGACTGGCTGGTCAATGGAACACGCGGTATGATCGGCATCCCTGCGCCTCTGTTTGACGTAGTGGATCCCAAGGACTACAACCGAGTGTATCTGGTCATCGCTCTTGTTGTCCTGGCGATCGTGTACCTGGCCATCGAGCGAGGCATCAGGTCACCGTGGGGACGGGTGCTGCGGGCCATCCGCGAGGACGAAACCACTGCCGCGGCGAGTGGTAAGAACGTCACCGCCTTTCGAATGCAGGCTTTTGTCTTCGGCGCCATGATCATGGGCATCGGCGGCGCCATGTACGCCCACTACATTCGCGCCATCTCTCCCGACACCTTCGAGCCGCTGTTTGGAACCTTCATCATCTGGGCGATGCTGATCGTGGGAGGAAGCGGCAACAACAAGGGGGCCATTGTGGGAGCCTTCGTGGTCTGGGGCATATGGACCGGCACAGCGGAGATGGCGCACCGCATGCCTGACTTCTTCGAGACACGGGTCCACTACTTCCGGCTGCTCTTCGTAGGGCTGCTCATCGTCGGCGCTCTCCTCTTGCGTCCCCAGGGCATCCTCCCCGAGGAGCGACGCGTCTCCCTCTTCGTTGATCGTAAGGAGAAAGGAGAAGCCCGGGAGGCAAAGCCCCCCGGGCACTCCAACGTCGATCCTCGCGACGAAGACGGATGATTCTGCCGACGTTACGGCGAGAGGTCTACCGGTACGTCTCGAACGCCGGTAGGCACTCCGTCAAGGTACTGCCATATGGAAATGGCGCCCTGCGCCACGTCCCCGTTGTCGTCGAAATCACAACTACTGGCGTAGCCCTCGTAATCGACGTCCGTCCCGGCGGCGATCAGCGCCAGGGCCTCGGCAAGACCGTCCACGCCCGCTGTGACAGCCTGTCCCGGCGGCGACGAGACCTCCCTTAGCGCGTCACGGATCGCCTCCGGGTCCGTGGAGCCGGCCTTGTTGGCAGCCAAGCAAAGCAGGGCAGCGGCGTCGTAGGCCTGAGCGGTGAAGGGGGTCACCGGGAAGGTCTCACCGAACTGGACCTCGTAGTCGTCGACCAGTTGCTCCACCCTGACGGTGCCGGCGTCCGTCCCGTACATGCCCTCCAGGTACTCCGGCCCGATGTTGGTGGGCAAATCCACAGACCTGGTGCCATCGACGAAGAGGAACGTGTCGGCCAGTTCATTCTCCAGGGCCTCCCTGATGTAGACCTGCGCCTCCACCGGGTAGCCGATGCAGGCCAGGGCGTCTGGGCTGCCTTCGGTAGCCTGCTGAACCTCCGCCAGGTAGGTCGGCTGGTTCTCTTCGAACTTGACGATCGTGGCCTCACCGCCCAGCGCCTCAAAGTTGTCCTTGAACGTCTCGGCCAGACCTACACCATAGGGGTTGTTGTCGGCCATCACCCCCACTTTTCTGTAGCCCAGGTCATCGTACGCCAGCTGGGCGAGCACAGCCCCCTGCGCGTCGTCGGAAACCGTCGTTCGGAAGACCATGTCGTTGTCTTTCAGCGCCGCGATGGTGGCCGCGGTCGAGGCCGGACTGATCAGCAGGATCTTCGACGGGATGGTAACCGACTCAGCCACCGCGGTGGTGACACCGCTGGCCAGGGCGCCGATGATCACTTGCGCACCGTCAATGTCTACCAGCCGCCGCGCTGCGTCCACGCCCACAGTGGGGTTGGTCTGAGTGTCAGCAACGGTGAACTCCACGTCCTTGCCCAGAACACCGCCCACCTCGTTGCACTGAGCTACAGCCAGCTCGGCGCCTTTGGATATGCTATCACCGAACTCACCGAGTGAGCCGGTGAAGGTGTTCAGCGACCCGATCTTCAGGGGGCCGCCCGTCGCGATTGGCGTTCCCGTCGCGCTTGGCGTTTCGGCCCCAGCGGTTGGGGTTGGCGTCGCCTCCTCCTCTTCCCCGCCCCCGCAGGCGGAAAGAAGAGCCAGAGAGGTGGCCGCTAGAAGTATCGCTAACCCGAGCAGCCAATACCTCGCTACCCGAAACATTCGCATCTACGCCTCCTTTCGGCGCGGACTTTCATGAACGCGCCGCTATTCTCTTTGCCAATGCCTCACAGGCATGAATGA
The DNA here is from genome assembly GCA_964638905.1 of uncultured Dehalococcoidia bacterium. Lineage (GTDB taxonomy): Bacteria > Chloroflexota > Dehalococcoidia > SM23-28-2 > SM23-28-2 > SM23-28-2. Next base: position 3,502 of record CAZXAF010000016.1, on the reverse strand, counting down.
AACGGGCACTTATCGCGCGGATTCTACATCCTAATAATCCGTTAGTCAAGGTTTGTCGGCCCGCATTGACGAACCTTTGCGAACAATGCAACACTTGAATAGAAGGATGTCCGCAGCAGCCCTAGCAGCTATTTTCGTCACCTCTTTCGGCGTGGGTTTCACCGGCGCTCTAATGCCGGGGCCCCTTACCACAGTGGCCGTCCGCGAGAGCATGGAGCGCGGCTTATGGGCAGGCCCGCTGCTGGCTGCCGGCCACAGCCTCATCGAGCTGGCCCTGGTCATCGGCCTAGCCCTGGGGCTCAGCCACTTCCTGATCGAGGACCCAGTGAGGGCTGGCGTGGGCATTGCCGGAGGGCTGTTCCTGCTCTGGATGGGCATCCACATCATAAGCAGGCCACCCGAACGGCCTGCTGGCATCGTCCGTCCGCCGCTACCGAACAACCCCGGCACCGCCGCGCACCAGAACTCCTGGCGACAACGCTGGCTGCGCCTCCCAACCGGCGGAGAGACCGGCAGCGAATCCCTCCCGAGAATGGCCGCGATGCTGATGTCAGCCGCCATTCTGTTGAGCGTGTTCAACCCCGCCTGGCTGGCCTGGTGGGCCAGCGTAGGCTCTGCTTTCATCAGCCAATCCCTGGAGCAGGGCGCTGCGGGGGTGGCCTCCTTCTACGTCGGTCACATCCTCTCGGACATACTGTGGCTGACCCTGCTGGCCTTCGTTCTGGCCAGCGGCAGACAGATGATGACTGCCGGTCTCTATCGGGGCATTATTGCCTTCTGCGGCATTTTCCTCCTGGGGCTGGGCGCCTACTTCCTGGCCTCCAGCCTGGTGCTTGTTGCCTGACCATGCCACCGACGAGATATAGCGTGATGCCTGCCGACCTGCTAAAGTAAGCTGTTACTATGCCCAGCCTTGGCTTTGACATTTACCTGCTCATCTTCGCGCTAGCCGCGGCAGGAGCCTGCGGTTTGACAGCCCTTCTTCCCCTTCACCGCCTGGCGCGGCCGGCCGAGGCCCGCCTGGGGAGACGGCGGGTGGGAGGGCTGGCCATCTTCACCGCCGTTGTCGTCGCCCTTCTCTTCGCCTCCCTGGCCTCATCCGACCTCTCCGACCTGCTGGCCGACCAGAAAGGGGAGACAGCCGGCCTGCTGGGTGCCGCCCTGATGATCCTCCTCCTGGGTCTCCTGGACGACCTGCGGGAGGTGGATTTCAAGATCAAGTTCCTGGTGCAGACAGCAGCGGCGGCGCTGGTGTTCGCGATCGGCTACCGCATAGAGGACGTGTCCCTGCCCTGGGGCGCCTCCTTCTCCCTGGAATGGGCAGCCCCTGTGCTCACCATCCTCTGGCTGGTGTTCCTGACCAACGCCATCAACCTCATCGATGGCAAGGACGGCATAGCGGCGGGGGTGGCGATCATCGTGACCGTTCCCCTGGCCTTCATCGCCGCCGATGTGGACAACCCGCTGGTGGCCGCTGAGTTGGTGGCGGTAGCGGGCGCCTGTCTCGGCTTCCTTCCCTTCAACCTGCCGGTGGCCTCCCGCCTGCTGGGAGACTCAGGGGCCTTGCTGCTGGGCTTCCTGCTGGCGGCCCTAGCCATCGAGGGCTCCATCGGTGTCACCGGCAGCATGTTCATCAGCGTGCCCATTGTCGCTTTGGGCTTCCCCATCCTGGACACACTCCTCGCTTTTGTGCGGCGGCTAGCAGACCTGAGGCATCCCTTCGTCGCTGACCTCGATCACATCCAGCATCGGCTGGAGCAAAGGGGCCTGAGCGACAGAGCGGTCGTCCTCTCCCTGTACGCCCTCTGCATCCTCTTCTCGGCGGCAGCGCTCACCATCCACTACCTGGAAGCAACCGTAGCCGAGTCGCTGGCCTTCCTTGCCTTCGGCGCTGCTATTACCGCCGTTCTCTTCCGACTAGGCTACGCCAGCTCCCTGTGGAACAGCGTCTCGGTGGTTGCCCTGCGGAGTGCCCTCGCCTCCGCCGCCGGCCGCCAGCGCCATCCGTCGCCGCCTGGGTCGGACGAGCCGGAGGCGCCCTACGAGGACCGTCCTCTGCCCGCCAGCAAGCGCCGGCCGTTCTGAAGCACGAGCTGATAGCCACAGCGGGCGCCGATGCCCGCCAGGGTGAGCCCATCCACCAGAGGATTGCCGCCCATGTGCTTGCGATAGTACCGCCACATGCTCCGGTGCCACTGGAGGATGCTCTTGTTGGGAAGGGTATCGCTGCTCCTGCCGATGTGATGGGTCACCACCGCCTGGGCAAAATAGACCACTCGATAGCCGCCCTGATGGGCCCGATAGCAGATGTCCACGTCCTCGATGTACATGAAGAAGCCCTCGTCCAGGAGGCCGACGTCATCGAGCATCCGGCGGCGGAGGAGCATGCAGGCCCCCGACAGCCAGTCCACCTCGACGATCCTGTCGTGCTCCCAGTCGGACATCAGGTAGCCGGCGGAGAAGCGATTGCGCGGGAAGAGGCGGGTGAGGACGGACTGGCGATTGAACAGGCCGGTCAGATGGCTGGGGAAGCGGCGGCAAGAGAGCTGCAGCGAGCCGTCGCTGTTGAGCAGCTTGGGGCCGAGGATGCCCACCTGCGGCTGCTGGCGACAGTAGGTCACCATAGGCGCAAAGGCGTTGTCAGCGATCTCCGTGTCGGGGTTTAGAAGCAGGACAAACTCGCCCTTGGCCTGGGCGATGCCTCGATTGCAGGCAGCGGCGAAGCCTACGTTGGCAGGGCAGCGGACAAGGATGGCCTGGGGGAACTCGCTCTCCACCATCTGGACGCTGCCATCCCAAGAGGCATTGTCCACCACGATCGCCTCATGGGCAACGCCCTTCGTGTGCTCGTAGAGAGAGCCCAGGCAGCGCCGGAGATAGTCCCTGGCATTGAAGCTAACGATGACAACGGATAGGTCCACCGACTAGTCCCCCGCTGAGCTCAGAGCCGCCTCGTAGGCGGCCACCGTCCCTCGCGCCGTCCGCTGCCAGGAGAACTGACCGGCTCGCTCCAGCCCCTGCCTGCGCAGGCGAGAGCGCAGGCGCATGTCACGCAATGCCCTCGCCGAGGCCTCGGCCAGAGCATCCACGTCGCGGGCGTCCACCAGCAGAGCAGCGCCGTCCAGCACCTCGGCCAGAGCTGGCGCGCTGGAGGCCACCACCGGCAGGCCGCAGGCCATCGCCTCCAGCGGCGGCAGGCCAAAGCCCTCGTACAGCGATGGGAAGACGAACAGGTCGGCCATGTTGTACACCGCCGCCAGATCATCGGCGGGCACGTAGCCGACGAAGCGCACGTCCTTCCTCAGCCCCAGGCTCTCCACCAGCCGAAACAGCTTCTCGTACATCCAGCCCTTTTGCCCCGCGATGACCAGCCCCTGCTCCAGGCCCTGACCTTTGAGCCTATGGAAGGCGCGCACCACGGCCGCCTGATTCTTGCCCGGCTCCAGGGTGCCCACGTTGAGGATGAACCTGGGCGGCAGCCCATACCTGTCGCGAACCGCCT
>CAZXAF010000015.1:0-15456 GCA_964638905.1 uncultured Dehalococcoidia bacterium | reverse complement strand
CCGTGTGCACCCAGGCGCTGAGCTCGTAGGTGCCGGGCTCGGCGGTTACCTCCTCATTCCAGCTCAGGGTGACCTTCTCACCTGCCGCCAGCGTGTGCGGCCCCTGGACCGAGGAGTGGAAGGCGTACATGCTCCAGGGCCGCGTCGTGCCGGGCCTGGCCAGCAGCCACCAGGCCTCGACCTCGTGGGCGATATGGTCACGGTTCTCTAGCTCTATCTCCACCTCGATGTAGGGAGGGGAAGTGTCGGGCAGGCTGTTGATCTGGACGCTTTCAATGCGTACGGGGCCGGCGTTGCCGCTGTCGCCGCCCGCTGGGGTCAGGCCGAGGAGATACACCGCCAGGAATACGGCGAGCGCGGGAAGGGCGGCGTATGCCAGCTTGAGGAGACGCCTAGGGCGCGGCATGAACTGCTACCTCCTCTGGCGCGTCTCGCAGGTTCTTATATATACTGACCGGCCCGAAGTCGGTGACATGGGTCAGGAAGGGCTCGGCGTCCAGGTTGCGCAGCACCAGGCCGGCGTTGAACTCGGGGCAGGTGGTGTCGAACACTACGTAGTCGATGCCGTATTGGTCGAACAATGCCTTTTGCGACCGCCGCTCGAGCAGCATAGTGCTGGCGTCGGCGGCCACTGCCTGCTCCTGCTGGGAAGCCAGCAGCTCCGGCGAGAAAGCGGCCACCGTCGGCCGCTGCGATAGGGATTCCAGGTGGAAGGCCAGGCAGCGGTCGGTGAGGACTACAGCGTCCTCCTGGGAGTTGTCCCGCAGCCAGGTGAGGGCGCTGTAGGAATCGTTGGTCACCTTCAGGTAGAAATCGCTGGTTTTGATCGCGTAGCCTGACACGGTGAAGGTTAGATAAGCGACAAGAACCGTGATGAGGACGGGGCGGACGACAGTCCGGTGAGTGTGCCAGACAGCGTAGGCAGCGGCAGGGGCGATTATGATCGGCGCGAAGTAGAGAGCCCTTGTGTAGTAGAAGTTCAGGGAGAAGAGCCAGGCGTAGCCCAGCAGGGCGATGGCTCCCGTCAGGGCGAGGACAAGCAGTCGCCCCGCTCCGCCGGAGCGACCGGCCAGAAGGAGGCGGACGAAGCCGGCGCTGGCCAACAGGATCACCACCGGCGTGAAGAAGCGGTATGAGTCCTCCATGGTTATCTTGGTGGTCACCGAGGTCGCTTCTCTGAGGGTGGTTTGGACGGCGTCGGCGCCGAAGTAGGTGTCCACAAGGTGGAGGAGGATGGGCAGGCCCAGGGCCAGGCCGAAGAAGGCCATGAACAGATAGAGAGCCACCCTCTGCGGCCGCAACAGGGCGAGGGCGATGTCCGCTAGGGCGAAAGCGGCCAACGCCATCAGGACGACCACCGCCGACAGGTGGTGGATGAGCACTATCCCCACAACCATCAGGCCGGCCAGCCCAGCCCAGGCCGGCGGGCCCAAGCCCCCGGCTGGCGGGCGGTGAGCGCGGGCCTTCAGCAGCGCCCAGCCGACGATGGGGATGAGGGCCAGGGCGAAGATGTTGGAGTAGCCGGACCAAGCGAGCATTTCCAGGTTCGCCGGCAGCAAGGCGACGATAAGAGCGGCCAGGAGGGCGGGGCCATTGCCGGCGAGGAGTCGGGTGAACACGAAGACGGTCGCTATCAGGAGCCCACTGCCCAGCAGGGAGTAGTAGGCCAGGGGAATGGAGGTAAGGCCCGTGGTGGAAGAGAGAGCCGACAGGAGCAAGGGCACGCCGGGCAATGACTGGAAACGGAGGCCGCCCAACTGGTGGTAGGGGAAGTAGATGGGCAAATCGCCCTTCTCCAGGATCTCGTTGGTGTAGAGGAGGACATGACTGTAGTCCGCGCCGGGCGGGTACTCGTGTCGAAAGAGGACGATGGCCCTGAGGAGGAGGCCCAGGGCCAGGATGAGCAAGAAGGCGCTGGTGGTGAACCAGACGCGTCTCCGCCCTTCAGTTTGGCTAGGGACGGCTTCAAAAATGGCCTGCCACCCCCGCCTGAAGGCGGGGGCATGGGTGCCGCCCCGTTTACGGGGTGGTCTGGAGAGAATTGTGAAATGGCTTCTAGATGAGTTCATAAACCGTTATGACCCGGCCGGAGCCTGGCGATCAGGTAGACGCCGTGGATGCTGTCTATCTTGCAGGCCAGGCGGGCCAGGCCGGGCGGGAGCGGATAATAGCCCGCCGTCTTCAGGCCATCGATCTCAAAGCCGTGATAGAGGCACAGCTCTCGCAGGCCGCGATAGCTGAAGATGCGCTTGTGGGCGTCGCCCTCGAAGGGGTGGCGCTCGCCGCGGCGGGGATCGAATGCGTTGCCCACCAGCGCCTCATTGGAGACGTGCATGGGCATGGGCTGCATCCCCAGGGCCAGGGAGAATACGTTGTGCCAGCTAGCCAGGTTGTTGGTGGACAGGATGGCGTAGCCATCGGGCCGCAGCACTCGCTTGGTCTCGCGCAGGAAGAGGTCGGTGTTGATCAGGTGCTCGATGATCTGATTGGCGTGGACGATGTCGAAGAAGCCGTCCTCGTAGGGCAGGGGGTCGTTGAGGTCGGCCTTGGTCACGATGATCCCGCGGCCGCTGGCCTCCTCGACGCGCTCGTCCACGCACTCGATGCCGTAGGCCTCCGACACCCCGGCGCGGCGGGCCAATCGGGCGGTGAACCGGCCGTCGCCGCAGCCGCAGTCCAGCAGGCGGCCGCCGGGACAGGCCTCGATGGTGTCCAGTATGTCGGCCTTATTGGCCAGGCCGGTCTGTTCAAACAGCTTTCTTAGATAGCCCATTGCCATTCCTCATGTGGATCGCCTGTCGGTATGTCTCTTCGATGCGGTCAACGGTATTCGACCAGTCATATTGGGCCGCATCGGCCAGCGCCTCCTCGGCCATCTGCTGCCGCCGAGACGGGTTCTTCAGAAGATCGCCGATGGCTTCGGCCAGGGCGCGGGCGTCGTTCTCGCAGAGCAGGCCGTTGCTGCCGTGGCGGATGAGGGTGGTGGAGGCGCTATCCGGCGCCTTCACCACTACCGGCGGCAGGCCGCAGGCTTCGGCCTCTACCAGCGAGCGGCCGAAGCCCTCCCGCGTGGAAGGGAAGACGAATACCTTCGACCTCTTCATGAGGGCGAACAGGTCTCGCTGGTCGGGGATGAAGCCCGGAAAGCTGACATTGCCACTCAGGCCCAGCCGCGAGCTGTAGCGCTCCAGGTCCTCTCTGTCGGGGCCGTCGCCGACGATGAGGCAGCGCAGGTCGGGCAGTTCGTCGACCAGGAGGCGAACGGCCGCCAGGAGGGTGGATACGTTCTTGTGGTCGATGAGGCGGCCCGTGTAGATGACGTCTGATCCTTCTCCCTGGGGCGGGATGCCGCGGATAAGTTCGTATTCGATCCCGTTGGGGACCACCTCGATGGAGTGCTTCTTCAGGCCCATGCGCACCACGCGATCGGCGGTGAACTGGGAGACAGCCACCCTCATATCTCCCAGGGCGGTGGTCAGCAGCTCGACCCCTCGCCCCAGGTGGCCTCGCCAGCCCAGGTATCCCAGCCAGTAGTCGCCCCACAGCTCGTGCCAGGTGAGCACCAGGGGGATGCGCCTGGATCGCGATAGGAGGTGGCAGGCGTAGGCCGGGAAGTAGGGGATGGTCGAGCAATCGATGACGTCGAAGCGCTCCCTGGGGAAGGCCTTGAGAAGATGGCCGGCGAAGTTGATGGCCTCCTTGATGCGTCGCTTGCCGTCCTCGCCGTAGAACGCGACCGGCCGGCCGACGCCGTGGTAGGTCAGGTTGCCGTCCTCCATGCGAGGAGGGCCCTGCCAGTGCTGCCAGGAGACAAAATGAACCTCGTGTTTGGCGGCCAGCCTGCGGCCCAGCTCGTGGTAGCGCTTCTCGGCACCCCCTGTGGTAAAGGGGTATAGGGCATCGTACACTAGGGCGATCTTCATGGGGTTCGACTCCTATTCGGTCTTCAGAAGCCCGATGAGGAAGGCGGTGAGGATGGCGTTGACGCCCACCACCGTCAGGCTCTGGGCGATGGCTCCCACCTGGGCCTCCCGCAGGGGGCTGTCCGGGTTGGGAGCGAGGCCCAGAAGGACGTAGACGCCTATGCCACCGAGCACCAGGACTCCCGCCGCCGCCAGGAACCCCTCCAGGCCGAGATTTCGGCGGCAGAGGCGGAGCAGGCGGCTCTCGCTGGTGATGCCTTTGCTGGCGGCCACCATATGGGCGACCAGCCCCAGCAGCAACGCGTTCAGACCGGCGATGATCAGGATCGGCCCGATGAACACCGCCGGCCAGTGGGGCCAGGTCTCCATGCTCCCCTGAGAGACCAGGATGGCGGTCGCTGTCGCTATCGCCCCCAGGAGGGAGAGGACCAAGCCCGGCACGGTGAAGACGGAGGCCGGCGTGAAGAGCATCAGGAAGCGCAGGTGTCGCCAGCCGTCGCGGAAGGTATTCAGCTTGGTCTCGCCCAGCCGTGGGGAGTAGGAGATGGGGACCTCGGCGACGCGCAACCCTCGCCTGGTGGCCTTGAGGATCATCTCCGAGGCGAATTCCATGCCGGTGGAGCGCAGGCCCATGCGCTCGTAAGCCTCTGGGGTGAAGGCGCGCAGTCCGCACTGGCTGTCGCCCAGGCGGGCGCCGGTGAATAGCCGCAGCAGGAAGCTGATGACCGGTGTGCCGATGTAGCGGTGGCTCCAGGTCATCGCGCCGGGGCGGATGCCGCCGGCGTAGCGATTGCCCACCACCAGGTCGTAGCCGTCGCGGAGGGGTGCGAGGAGTGGTTCCAGGTTAGTGAAGTCGTATGTATCATCACAGTCGCCCATGATGATGAACTTGCCGCGCGCCTGGGGGATGCCCGTCAGGTAGGCGCGACCGTAGCCTCGGCGCGGCTCCTCGACCACCCTCGCTCCAGCCGCCAGGGCCAGCTCGCGGGAGCGATCGGTGGAGCCGTTGTCGACGACCAGGACTTCGCCCTTGTAGCCGGACCTCTCCAGCCACTCCTTCGCCTTGTTCACGCAGATGGCGATGGAGTCCTCCTCGTTGAGGCAGGGCATTACGATGGAGACGTCCAGCAGTTGTTCCTCGACTGGCGCCTCCTCTACGGTCGCCCAGGCCGATCTGCTTTCGGGGAGTACAGCTACGGCTTCCCGCATATCGCATACCTCCTATTCTGGTACGGCCTCCGGGCTGGCGGTTGTTCTTGCCCTGATGGAATGCCACGCTATCAGGGCCGATAGGGCCGCCAGGTAGAAGGCCGCCATCGCGCATAGGGATAGGACTACTGTTTGGATACTGTCGTGAAAAGCCAAGATCAGAGCTAGTTCCAGAAGGACCGCTCCTATCGCTGAGGCCAGCGCCCCGCGGGCCATGCCGCTGGCCAGCATGTAGGCGATGAGCACGCCCGCCAGCGACAGGAGGAACATGAACAGGCCCATGATCCAGAGGCTCGACGCCAGCCCCGTGTAGGAAGATCCAAAGACGTACTCCAGGACGGGGCCGGGGGCAGCGGCATAGAGGAATAGGATGGGCAGGCCCACCGCTGCGGTGAGAAGGAGCGCACGCGCCAGCAGCGGCTCGCCCGCTTCCTGCCGACGGTGAGCCTTGTTGGCGAAGGTAAACAGCGTCTCGGTGGTGCCCAGGCTGGCGAACAGGATGATCTTGCCGGCGAAGGAGAGGGCGGCGTACTGGCCGGCCACATCGGCGGGGAAGAGACGCTGAACAAGCAGCACGTCCAGCCAGCGGAGGGCCGTGTGCGCCGAGTAGACGGCCATCATTACCGCTGTGTAGGCCAGGAGCGTCCTGGCCAGCGAGCTCTGGCCGCCGGTCGCTGGCCTGCTCTCGCTGGTCGCCTGTGCGCAGCGTCCCACTATCTTTGCCGAGACGCCGTTGGCCAGAAGGGCGCCCAACAGGAGGGCGGCCATGGTGCCCGCCAGGCCCATGTTCAGCGCCGAGGCGAGAAGCAGCAGGAAGCCGATGCGGGCTCCCATTTCGGCCACGACCGTTACTGCTATCCAGGAGAATCGCAGCCCTCCCTGCAAAAAACCCCTGTCCAGATACAGGGTGAAGGTTATAACTGCAGCAAATCCTGCCAACAGAAATGACGATAGGCTGGCACCTCCCGTTACAGCGAAGACAGGCAAAGTCGCCAGGAAAAGGAGGACAGTCCCTCCGGCCAGGACGACGGCGAACAGGTTGCGCCGGAGGGTCATCAGTTCGGCGGAGATGGTGTTGTCGTCCGAGTGCGCCGCCTCCTCGGTCGCCAGGCGAACGATGGCCAGGCGGAGGACGTTGGCCGGCACGGCCAGCAGGATCACTGCTCCGTACAGGATGGCGTAGGTGGCGAACTGGTCAGGCGGGAGGATGTGGGCCACCAGCACGGTAAAGCCGTAGTTGCCCGCGTTGAGAAGGCCCATCGCCAGGAGCATGACGGCGGTGGCCGGCAGGATGGCCTGGGCCATGTTGCTCTCGGCGGGCGACCAGGGGATGCGCAGCGCTCTTAACGTAGCAAGTACCCCCTTATGAGTTCCGTGTCCACGTATCTATAGCGGCCGTGCAGGTAGGGGGCGCTGGGGCTCACCTCCAGCAGCGTTACCGTCCCGGCCGCTCTCTCCAGGCCGTCGATACCGTCGCCGGCCGACATCCGCAGCGGCGCGTCCACGATGAGGAGGACGGGCCCATCCTGGCCGTCCGGGTTGAGGCAGCCGGTCAGGGAATCGCTGTCGGCGCGACGGGTGGGCAATTCGGTCACGTAGTAGTAGGCCTCGGCGTAGTAGGCGCAGAGGGTGGGTTGCCCCCCGAGGTTGATGTCGGCGAGGCGGCTGTCCACATCGGCGGCCGCCGCGTACTCGTAGTTCTGGCTGGCGTGCCAGGTGTCGTTGGTGAGGTCCGTCTGCCAGAACACAATGGTCAGCACGGCCAGAGAAGCGGTCGCCGAGATGGTCAGGGCGGGGGCCGCGCGCTGGCTGGTGGCCAGACGGCGAAGGGCGGCCCATCCCTCGTCCAGGGCGAGGCCGCCGGCGTAGGCCAGGGCGGGCACCAGCAGGGCGAAGTAGCGCATATCGTTGCGCAGCCCGTAGACTAGGAGGAGGGGCAGCACCTGCAGCCAGAGGGCCCATCGCTGGTCGGGGCGCCGACGGAGGGCCAGCGCCAGGCCCATGCCGCCGGCCAGGATCAGGAGCGGCTCGCGGTCCAGGAAATCGCGCAGGCCGGAAAGGGCTGGTGCTCCCTGGTGGGCGGCGGTGGTAGCTTCGATGACATGGGCCTGGAAGAGGCTGGCCGGATCCATGCTGAGGCCGCTCATCACTCCGCCGAAGGCCCACCAGAGGCCGAGGGCGAAGGCGGCGATCAGGCCTGCCAGCGACGTCAGGTACAGGCGGACAACGGGCAGGAGGTTGCTTCGCTCCTGGCCGGCGCCGAGGGCGATGAAGGCCACCAGGCTGGGCACGGCCAGCAACATCTCGAAGCGCACGAAGACGAGCAGGGCGGTGATCAGGGCCGCCGCCACGGCCACGGCGCGACCGGCGCGACCGGCCAGGTAGGCCAGGAGCATGGACAGGGTGAGCAGGAAGACGGCGGTGGCCTCGGGCATGACGAAGTTGGACCAGGTCGCAAGGCTGAAGGAGAGGGCGGTGGCCAGGCCAGCGCCGATAGCCGCCACTCGCGAGCGGAGAGCCAGCCGCGCCAGGACGTAGACCACAGGGACGGTGGCCGTACCCGCCGCCAGTGAGAGGGCCTTGGCTGCCGTCTCGGGGTCAGCGATGACTAGGTGAAGGGGGAAGGCCAGGATCGGGTAGCCCAGGCGGTAGAAGGGGGCGGACCAGGCGTCGCCGCCGGCTCCCATGGCGGCGTCGAGGGGTATACTTTCGGCGAGCCCCCGGATGACCAGCAGGAACTGGTAGGAGTCTGGGTAGAGGAGAATGCCATCCTGGGCGTTCAGGCGAATGAACAGAGCCAATAGAGTCAGGCCAACCACCAGGGCCGCCTCGACAGCAGCCGGCTTCGCGGTGGTTGGTCTGACCAAGAATCGCCCAGGGTTCGAGCGTTCGATAACGGTAGACACACCTATGCGGGTACGGCTGTGATTCGTTCTTAAGACGACTTTATCGAGGAGGCGTTACAGATCGATTGTGTGATCTATAATGGTGACAACCATGCAAGCCCTTGGCTTCCGTAGAGGTATCCGTTGAGAAATCTGGAGCATCTGCTCGACCCCAAAGTGATCGCCCTGATAGGCGCTACCGACCGGGAGGGCTCAGTCGGTCGGTCTCTCATGGAGAACCTGCTTCGAGGGAGGGAAGAGAGGAAGATCTACTTTGTGAACCCCAAGCGCGAGAGCGCCGTGGGTGAGAAGTGCTGGCCGAGCATAGCCAGCGTCCCCGATCAGGCAGACCTGGTGATCGTAGGCACTCCGGCCGAAACGGTTCCTCAGATAGTGGAGGAGTGTGGGCAGGCAGGAGTGGGGGCGATGGTTATCATTTCGGCCGGATTCAGGGAGGCGGGGGAGTCGGGGCAGCAGCTCGAGAAGGAGATCGCGGCTATCAGTGACAAGTACGGGATGCGGATCCTTGGGCCCAACTGCCTGGGGATCATCAGACCGCACACAAACTTGAACGCCACCTTCCTGAGACGGAACCCTGAGCCGGGACGAATAGCCTTCATATCGCAGAGCGGGGCGCTGGGGTCGGCAATCCTCGATTGGGCGGTCAGCTCCCACATCGGATTCAGCACGTTCGTCTTCCTGGGCTCGATGCTCGATGTCGACTTCGGTGACCTGATCGACTTCCTCGGCGAGGACCCACTTACCAGAAGCATAATCATCTACATGGAGAGCGTGGGGAACGCGAGGAAGTTCATGAGGGCAGCCAGGGGGTTCGCCAGAAACAAGCCGATCATCGTCATTAAGCCGGGCAAGTACCCTGAGAGCGCGAGAGCAGCTCTCTCCCACACGGGAGCGATGGCCGGCAGCTACGACGTATACAATGCGGCTTTCAAGAGAGCGGGGGTAGTCCCCGTGCACGAAATCATGGACCTGTTCAACTGCGCCAGCGTTCTGGACTCGCGGTTCCTTCCCGCCGGGGTGAGAATTGCGATCGTCACCAACGCTGGCGGGCCGGGAGTGATAGCCGCTGACGCCGTGAGGGAACGCGGCGGCGAGCTCTCTCAGCTTTCCAAGAAGACGATAGCCCATCTCGACTCTTTTCTGCCGAGCTACTGGAGCCACACGAACCCCGTCGATGTGCTGGGAGATTCTGACCTTGACCGGTTCATCAACGCCGTCAACGCCTGCCTAAGCGACCCCAGCGTTGATGGCATAATCGCGGTCTATACGCCGCAAGGCGCGGCGTCCCCAACGGGGCTGGCGGAGGCCGTGGCCGCCGTGGCCGAGAAGCGAATCAAGCCTATTCTGACCGTTTGGATGGGTGAGGACGAGGTTAGAGCGGCCCGGCAGCTTTTCTACAGCAAGGGCATCCCCACTTATAGCTCTCCAGAGGCGGCAATAAGAACCTACATGTACATGTCCAACTACAAGCGCAACCTTGACCTCCTCTATGAGACGCCGGAGGAGCTTTCCGTAGGAATCTCGCCTCCCTCCAGTCACCTCAAGCTGCTGGCAAGGCGCGCTCTGGAGGAGGGCAACACCGTCCTGACAGAGGACAAAGCGGACAAGTTCATCGATGCCTATGGGATACCGAGGGCAGGAGGCACGCTCTGCGCCAGCGTTGAGCACGCGGCATCCGTGGCCCGCTCCATGAGGTATCCGGTCGTCCTCAAGATCGTCTCCCCGGACGTGATCCACAAGGCCGATGCGGGGGGAGTCATCACCGGGATACACACCGAAGCCGAGTTGAGAGAAGCTTTCTCCCGGATCATGAGTAACGTGCGGGAGAAGTCGCCGGAAGCGAGGATCGAGGGCATCTACGTCCAGAGGATGATAACAGACGTGAATCACGAAGTGATCCTCGGGTCAAAGAAGGACGGCGACTTCGGCTCGGTGATACTGTTCGGATCGGGTGGGATAGGCGTCGAGGTGTTCAGGGACTTCTCGATAGGACTTCCGCCTCTCAACCAGATACTGGCCAGAAGGATGATGGAGGACACCAGGGTCTGGGAGGTTCTGAAGAGCGGCCTTAGGATCAGGCCTCCAGCAAACCTCAGACTGCTCGAGGAGATAATAATCAAGTTCTCAAACCTGGTAGTCGATTTCCCGGAGATAGCGGAGATAGACATAAACCCGTTGGCGGTCTGCACCGACGGCATCTATGCCCTTGACTCCAGGATAATCCTGGACCCCCAGGCCGCGGATAATGAGGACCCCTATCGCCATCTGGTGATAATGCCCTATCCCGTTAAGTACATGACCCCCTGGAGGCTGAAGGATGGCACGGAGGTTCTCCTCAGGCCCATACGTCCAGAGGACGAACCGATGGAGGCGGAGCTAATCAGCGGCCTCTCCGAGGAGACGAGCCGGTTCAGGTTCTTCCAGCCCATCAGGAATATCACCCATGAGATGCTGGTGCGCTACTGCAACATAGACTACGACCGGGAGATGGCGATAATAGCCGAGTATACGAAGGGCCGCAAGAAGAGGAACATAGGGGTTGGCAGGCTGATAACAGAGCCCGGCGAGAAACGGGCCGAGTTTGCCGTCGTGGTGGCCGATGACTTCCAGGGCCAAGGTCTTGGGAAAAAGCTGGTGGATCTGCTGATAGGAATAGGCGAGGAAAAAGGCCTGGAGAGCATCTACGGAATAGTCCTGCCTGACAACACGAAGATGATAGTCCTCTGCCGCGCTCTCGGGTTTGAGGTCAAGCTTGAAGCCGAGGAGATTGTGGTCGAGCTCAGGCTGAGAAGCCAGGCCGAATCTTGACGTCGCGGCAGGCGAGCCAGGACGGCACCCCTCCCTCCGCACGAAGGGACCAGCGACATGGAGGAGCAGCAGTGGAATCGAGCGATCTGCATGGATTCAGCCCGGACATACTGGACAGGGTGGATGCCCTGGTAGAGCTGATCCAGAAGCACCGGCGATTCCTGCTCACCACTCACCGGGACCCTGACGGCGACGGCCTGGGCGCTGAGGCGGCCCTGGCAGCCGGGCTGCAACAACTCGGCAAGACGGTTGTCGTGTTGAACGATGAGGCTACGCCAGCTCAGTACGAGTTCCTGGACAGGGAGGGCTTGTTCCAGCGATACCAGCCCTCCAGGCATCGAGAGTTGGTGACTACGAGCGAGGTGGCAGTCCTCCTGGATGCCGGTCGGCTGGAGCGGATGGGTGCCCCGGGAAGGGGTCTCGCCAAGTTCAAAGGGCGCACTGTGGTCCTCGATCACCATCCGGGAGGCGGCTGGGCGGATATCGAGGTCGTCGAACCGGAGGCTTGCTCCACCACCGAGCTGGTCTACCTTCTGCTGGGACGTCTTGGCCTGGAGGTGACAGCCAGCATGGCCAATGCCCTTCTTACGGGGGTGCTGGTAGACACCGACGGGTTCCGTAATCTGAACGCCACTCCGCGTGCCCACCGTCTGGCGGCGCGGCTAATAGAGCTCGGAGCCGATGCCCAACGAGTCCGGGAGGCAGTGTTCGCCTCCTGGCCGCTGGCGCGTTTCCGTCTGCAGGCCGATTTCTTTCGCAGCCTGCACACTGGTCATCGCGGTCGCCTGGTCTGGGGGGTGGTCAGCCGTCAGGCCTTGAAGCGCTGGCGTCAGACGCCGGCGGCAGTGGAAGGCTTCGTTGAGTACTCTCTGGCCGTCCGGGGCGCCGAGCTATCCGTCCTTTTCCTCGAGGAGGCGGAGGGGGTGGTGCGCGTTAGTTTTCGGTCGCGGGGCGAGGTGCGGGTGGACGGCCTTGCCCGCGACTTCGGCGGCGGCGGTCACCAGAAGGCGGCTGGTGCAAGGGTAGAGGGGCCGCTTCCTGCTGTCAGGCGCCGCGTCCTCACCGAAGTGGCGAAGCTGCTCGGCCCAACGGGCTCTTGATATAGCGCTTCTCCTGCGCCGCTCAATGTGCCGTCAATATAAAAAAGGGGCGGCGTGCTCAGGGCGGAGCATTTTCCAGAGTACGACTATACCAATCGCACCCAATCGCCGTCCCAAAATCAATAACGCCTGTCGGGGGGTGGCGGATACGGGCAGGGGAACAACTTGGTGCCAATCCGCGAGGGTTGGTGCTACAATCGAGGCCGGAAAGGCGCCCTGTCCCTATGCCACAGATACTGCGGAACAAGAACCTGGCTACGAAGTTCCAGATACTGGTCGAGGTGGCTGCGAACCAGCCCAACGTCCAACAAAAGTATGTTGCCCAGAAGTTGGGGGTCAGTTCGCAGGCGGTCTCGGAGTACATCAACGAGCTGGTCAAGGACGGCTGGCTTGTCTCAGATGGGCGGTCCAGGTATCGGGTGACCAGGGATGGCGTCAACTGGATTCTGAACGCATTCAGGGAGCTGCGGGAGTACTCCACGTTTGTGGAGAAGGCTGTGACAAACATAGCGGTCTGCGCGGCAGTAGCAGACTGTGACCTGTCGGCAGGACAGGCGGTGGCTCTGAAGATGAAGGATGGCCTGCTGTACGCCACCGACGCCGTGGGGAAGGCAGCGAGGGGCAAGGCGGCAAGGGGGACGGCAATTGCCGATGCCAGGAAGGGCGAGGACGTGGGCGTCTCCAACATAGAGGGGATCGTGGAACTGGCGATGGGTAAGGTGACCGTCCTCGCAGTGCCTGATATCCAGGGCGGCGGCTCGAAAAGCACGGACCCTGCCGCGCTGAAGAGGGTGCTTGGCAAGAAAGGGCCCATTGGCGCCATAGGCATCGAGGCTCTCACAGCGTTGCGGGGGATAGGCGTTGAGCCTCACTATTTCTATGGCGTGAGTGAGGCCGCCATCGAGGCTGCACAGTCCGGTCTATCCTTCCTGATAGTCTGCGCTCATGATCAGGTCCCTCACTTGCTTGCCAGGCTGAGGGAAGAGAACGTGGACTATGAGCTTGGGGACTTGAGGAGGGGCGAGGGATCCCGCTAGCACACAGCGACCTCTAGCCGTACGCGTTCGATAACGACACGGTGGGGCAGGACAGAGCGGAGAGCCTGCCCCGCCTTTTTTCAGCAGTTCGCCAGGAATTTTCATTGATCTCGTGGATAAAGGGCTTGAAACCTCCTGGCGAAAGTGCTAGTAGTAAGGCCAGCTTGATTATACGCAAGTGGGCTTGATTGCCCAGCGACTGAAGTCCGCCAGCCTGATCGCGAGGGCATGAGTTCGTGAGTGTGAAGCGGAACGAGCGGAAAGCAGCGGGAGCCGGCCTGGCGGTTTTTGCCCTGCTGGCATTGATGACCGCGGCCCTGTCGTCGGCGGCGATGGCGGCGGGGCCCTACCCGCTGGAGCCAAGCGACGCCCAAACACAGGGCGCGCTGGGCTATCTGCGCAGCATACAAGCCGCGGACGGCAGCATCGGTGGCTATGGTGACTCGGCCTGGGCGCTGATGGCCATCGCTGCCGCCGGCGAGGACCCTCGCGACTGGAACGCGGGCGGGCCGTCCGTTGTTGACTACCTGGAGGACAACGCGGCACTGCTGGCCGGTGAACTCAACCTCGCCAGCGCCTATGCCAGGTCGGTACTGGCGATCGTGGCTGCCGGTGGAGACCCGTCGGCCTTCGGTGCAGGCGATCCGACCTATGCCCCCGGCGGGGACTACCTCTCCGAGCTGAAGGGGCTGCATAACGGCAGCCAGTTCGTTGACCAGTGGGGAGCTACCGATATCCTCAATGACGATTTGTGGGCACTGATAGCCCTCATCGCTGCCGGAGAGCACCACGGCTCGCCCCTCGTCACCAGCACCGTTGCGTTCATCAAGCTTAACCAGGGCGGCGACGGCGGATGGTCCTGGGCCACTGTCGACAATGCCTGGTACTTCGGGAGCGACGTTGACGACACCGCCGTCGCTATCATGGCCCTGATAGCCGCTGGCGAGCCCCAGGATTCAGCGGCGATAGCCGCCGCTCTGGATTTCATCAAGTACAGCCAGGCTGAGTCGGGAGGCTTTACCTGGAGCGGCCCGCCAGACCCCGATTCCAATCCGGTCAACGGCGGTTCGACCGCCTGGGCCATCGGTGCCCTCGCGGCCGCCGGTCAGGATCCTACAGGCGCTGAGTGGACCACGGCGGCGGGGAACGACCCGGTTGGCTTTCTGCTGACGCTGCAAAAGGCAGGATACGAGTTCGTGTATGCTGACCCGCTGCCCGCCGGATACCTGCCGATGTCGGAGAAGACGACCTCTGACGCCGTAGTGACCATCCTTGGCCATCCCTATTGGACGGGATGGGTGGGGTCCTCCCGCGTTGGCGGCATGGTCGAAATCCAGGTCGATAGTTCCCGTTCCGCAGTTGATTCGGCGGCTGGTTCGCCGGGCGGCACATCGTCTCTCCCCTACGTCGCCGTTGGCGCCGCGGTGGTTGCAGCCGTGGCCGTTGCGGCCGGCGGCCGGTGCGCCTGGCTCAACCGCAGGCGATAGGTCATAGGGTAGTGTGAAGAGGAAACTCGCCTTAATACTTGTCGGTGGGTTGCTTGGCTGGGCCGTTGTGCTGCCGGGGGTGTTGTTGGCACCCCTGGCGTCTTCTTACGCGCCGCAGTCCACCGACCCCCAGGTGGCCAGGGCCCTGGACTATCTCAGAAGCGCCCAGCAGGACGACGGCAGCGTAGGCGGGTTCGCGATCTCGGCCTGGGTGGTCATGGCCGTAGCGGCCGCCGGTGAGGACCCCCGCGACTGGAGGACGGCGGAGGGTAACCCCTCGATTGTCGACTACCTCAGGGACAACTCAAGCCTCCTGGATGCCAACGACGCTACGGAGTGGGAGAGGTCCATACTGGCCATCGTGGCCGCCGCTGAGGACCCCGCCGACTTTGGCGGGGTCGATTACGTAGCGGGCCTGAAGGGCCTCTACGATGGCAGCCAGATAGGCCACGGCGACACGTTGAACGATGACTTCTGGGGAGTGCTGGCTCTCATTGCCGCCGGGGAACCCCCGAACTCGCCGATCATCGCTAACACTGTCGATTTCATCGAGGCGTGGCAGAACGACGACGGCGGCTGGAACTGGGCCGTCGGCGCGTACAGCGACGTTGACGACACTGCGGCCGCCGTAATGGCCCTCGTGGCGGCCGGGAGGAGCCCGAGTTCGGATGCCGTGGCGGCGGCCCTGAGCTACCTCAGGTGGCAACAGGACGATAGCGGCGGATTTGCCTCCGGCTGGGGTGAGACGAACGCAGCCTCGACGTCGTGGGCCATTTGTGCCATGTGGGCCGTCGGGGAGAGCCCTTCCGACTGGCTCAGCCGGAGCGGAAAGAGTGCCGTTGACTTCCTGCTGAGCTTGCAGGGCGAGGACGGCGCCTTCGCGTGGTCGGAGTTCGAGTCACGCAATCCGGAGTTCATGACTGCCTATGCCATACCGGCGCTCCTGGGCAAGCCTTACCCTGTGACGCCACACTTCTCCCCGCCGC
>CAZXAF010000014.1:0-15832 GCA_964638905.1 uncultured Dehalococcoidia bacterium | reverse complement strand
CTGGGGATCATCTGGACGGTCCAGGGGTGCCCCTCGGGGTCGGAGCCGAACATGTCAGAGCCGACGGAGACCAGGATGTCGGGCACACCCTTCTCGTTCAGGTAGTCCCAGGTGGCCGGATGGGGAGAATCGCCCAGGGAGCCGACCATGGCGAACACCTCATCCCGCTCCACCAGCTTGCGTACCACTTCGATGGCCTTAGCCGGGTCGTCCTGATTGTCCTCTATCTTGTAGACGATCTTCCGACCGCAGACGCCTCCTTCGGTATCGTTGATGTACTTGAAGTAGGCTTCTGTGGCTTGCGGAATCGTGGCGTACACTGCCCCCAAGGCGCCGGTCATGGGGCAATCAGACCCGAGGATTATCTCCGTGTCGGTGATGCCCGGCACCTTCCCCGTCGGCGTGGTCGTCTTGGCCGCTGTGGCCGCAGGCGTGCCCTCAGGAGTAGCGGTCGCCGCCTCCTCCTCTTCCCCCCCGCAGGCCGTCGCCAAGGGGATGACAGCCAGACAGACCAGAAGCAAAACGGCCAGCAGACGGCTGGCTTTGCCTGGCAGCAGCAGAATACTCCTAGCCTTCACTCCCGTCCTCCTTTCGTGATTTGGCCTACCCATAGAGAACCCTGGCTACGTCCTCAAGGCCCAGTTCCTCCAGCTTGGCACGGCTGGGCTTGCAGGTCTGCTGATCCCAGTCGCAAGCGGCCAGGAACTCCCGCTGGAGGGTCTCCGCATCCAGGCTGAAGCCCTTATGCGGACCCTCCATCAAGGGCGGCGTGCCTATGAGTCGGCCAGGGATGCGGCGCCGCGCAGGGTTATCCCCCTCACGCACTTGAAAGGCCATGCGCAGGTTAGCGATGCGTTCTCCCGTCTTAAGCAGCTCATCGTGAGTGGTGTCCCAACCGGTGACGGCGTTGATCCACTGGGGAAGGCGCTTGTTGGGGCCGCTGAAGGTGATGAACATGCATACGCCGCTGCTATTGACGATGTGCTGATATTCGGACATGCCCTTGTGGTGCTCTCCGCGGCCGGTGGCCTGATTCCGGTCGCTCGGCGGCCGCGGCACACCCCAATCGGACGCTATAGCACCCGCGTACTGAGTATGGCGAGCGGGCGTCGGGTCCAGCTTATAGGTGGCGAAGTACTCGGGCTGAAGCCTGGCGTCGTGCATGGGGAGCTCCTCGCCGCCAACCTCCATGGCGAAAGGCTCTGCTTTGGCGCCCAGCTTCTCGGCGGCCTTGCGGATGCCATCGGCGAAGACCTCGCCGACGCCCTCCCGCTTGGCGATGCGATGGATCAACTCCACGACAGCCTCGCCGTTGCCCCAGGTGAGCTCCAGACCATCCGTGTCCTCTTTGGTGATGATGCCGTTCTCATAGCACTCGACGGCAAAGGCGACGGTAGCACCGGCGGAGATGGTGTCCAGGCCATATGCGTTGCACAAGTGGTTGGCGTACTGAAGCGAGTCGATGTCGGCGTTGAGAAGCAGCGTTCCGAAGGCGCAGCCTGTCTCGTATTCCGCCCGATGAGTGCCCTTCGGATAGGGGAACTTGGGATTTTCGGACTCCTTACTCTCGGCACCGCAGGCGAGGGGGCAGTGCCAGCAACCGTAGCGCTTCTCCATCTTGGCGTTGAACTTGTCGCCGGCAAGCTGAGAGGCCACCGGGAAGTCAACGGTGCCAGCGCCCCCCCAGTTCTTCACCGGTGAGTCGCCCGTAACGGCCGAAGTGGCGATGGTACCGGTGGTGCCGAACTGGCGGAAGAAGTTGGCCACAGGTCCGAATTCGTCCAGGGAGACCCGAACGAGT
Organism: uncultured Dehalococcoidia bacterium; assembly: GCA_964638905.1. GTDB lineage: Bacteria > Chloroflexota > Dehalococcoidia > SM23-28-2 > SM23-28-2 > SM23-28-2. The sequence continues at coordinate 14,031 of CAZXAF010000014.1, read as the reverse complement.
TCACGGACACCCTTGTCGCTGCCGGCCAGGATGTTGCGCGAGGCCAGAACAACGATGGCCTTCAGGTTCTTGGAGCCCATGACAGCACCAAGGCCGCTGCGGCCGGCCAGCCGGCCGTACTCGTTGCAGATGCCAGCCATGTAGGAAAGGTTCTCGCCTGCCTGGCCGATGCAGGCCACGCTGGCCTTCTTCCCGTGGCGCTCCTTCAACCTGCGCTCGGCGATGATGGCATCCAGACCCCACAGATCGCTGGCGTCCTTGATCTCAGCTTTGTCATCCTCGATCAGCAGGTAAACAGGCTTGTCAGATATGCCGCTGAACAAGAGGCCGTCCCAGCCAGCACACTTGAGAAAAGGCCCGAAGTCGCCCCCGCTGTTGGCGTCGCCCCAGCCGCCGTTCTTGGGAGACTTGGCTACAGCCTGATAGCGGCTGCCGAACAGGGGGGTGCCGGTGAGGAGGCCGGGGAACAAGCCAAGAACGTTGTCCGGGCCCAGCGCCTCAGCACCGCGAGGGATGCGGTCGAAGAGCAAGCGTGCGCCAAGACCGTAGCCGCCGATGTACCGCCGGCATATCTCCTCCGCCAGCGGTTCGGACTCGCTGACGCCCGAGCCCAGGTTTACGTTGAGGATCCTGCCATTGATGGCCTTGTTGAGCACCTCCCCTACCCCTTTCCGAAACCGCCGCTGGCGGCTGCGCTCTGAGCCGGACAAGACAACATAAAGCTAGGCCGACATCGGCGAGAACGATCATAGAATTGGCCGTGGCAATAGGTCAAGTCGGCCGTCCCTTCGCCTTCACTGTCGCTCGGCCACCTGCTCCTGGCAATCGGGCTTGCCATCTAGCCATCCAAAGTGCTATAGATGTCACCAGAAGAATTTGCCGTCGTGGATCGTTGCCTTTCAGCGACATCCCTTCTTTCTACACAGGCCGTCCTCCTAGAAGAGCGAGAGGAGACTAGAGATGAGATTTGGTCACCCCACCCAGGTGCTGTCCAGGCTTGGTGCTCAACTGGCTGTTCTGCTTCTGGCATGCCTGTTGGCGATCCCTTTGTTCGGCGGCTGCAGCGGGGAAGAGGAAGAGGGCACCGCCACGCCTGAGGGCACGTCCACGGCCGCAGCGGCCGAGACGCCCACGCCGGCGGGGACAGTGGGGCCCGGCATCACCGACACAGAGATAATCCTGGGAGCCGACGCCCCTCTCGGCGGGGCCATGGGCGCGGTCTACGCCACGATCCCCCAGGCCACAAAAGCCTACTTCGATTACATCAACGACACCCAGGGAGGCGTCTGCGGTCGCAAGATCGTCTACAAACTGGAAGACAACCAGATGGACCCGGCCAAGGCCGCTGAAGCAGTGCGTAAGCTGGTGGAGAGCGACAAGGTGTTCGCCATTGTTGGCTCCTTGGGCGACGTGCCCCACGGCGGCGTCTGGGACTACCTCAACGATGAGGGAGTGCCCGACTTTCTGCTTTCCGCCGGCGCTCACCAATTTGTCGCCGACCCCGAGGGACACCCCTGGACGGTTCAGATGATTCCCGACTACAGGAACGAAGCATACTTCTTCGGCCAGTATATCTCCGAAAACCTGCCGGGCGAGAATGTGGGCGTTCTGTACGAGAACCAGGTCTTTGGCTACGACGGCCTCGCAGGCATAAAGATGGGCCTGGACCCCGACAAGAATGAGGTCGTCTCCGAACAGAGCTACGAGAGCACAGCCGTCATGATTCGCTCCCAGGTCGCCGCTATGAAGGCCGATGGTGCCGAAGTGGTCGTGTTGTACGCCACCCCCGGCTACACCGCCCAGGCTATCAACGAGGCCGATCGCATGGACTGGCATCCCCACTGGCTCATGAGCTACGTCAATTCCGACCAAATGATGTTCCAGTACGCCACGCCTCAGCTCCTGGAGGGGGCCATCACCACTCAATCCTACAAGCTAGCGACCTGGACTGACGAACCGGCCATAGCCGAACACTACCGGATCATGGACGAGTACGGTGGGCCCTCACCCACGAACTTCACCGTTTATGGCCACTCGCTGGGAGAAGTGGCGGTGAAAATCCTCAGCATGGCCTGCGACAACCTGACCCGCGAGGGACTGATGGACGCCACCGAGTCCCTCACCGAGTATCACAGCGACCTGCTCCTGGACGGAATCAACATCACCTTCGGCCCCGATGACCACACGGCTATCGGAAGCGGCAAGCTACTGAAGGTGGTTGTGCAGGATGGCAAGGGCGATTGGGAGTACTTTGGCCCGGTATTTACTTACTGGGGAGAAGAATAGTTCAAGAGCATTGGGATCCAGCGGTCTAACCCGCAAGGGCGTACCCTCTCAGGATTCGCTCTCGCCAAACGCTGGAAGAGTACTCTCATCGTACTAGGAGGTCCAAGATGAGCGGCAAACAGGTGCCTCATCTGTCACGCAAGCCCGGCGCTCTCTCCACCGCTCTGTTCCTGGCATGCCTGGTAGCGATCGCCTTGTTCGGCGGCTGCGGCGGGGAAGAGGAGGAAGCGACCGCCACGCCTGAGGGCACGCCCGCGGCCACAGCGGCCGAGACGCCCACGGCGCCGGGAGAGGTGCCAGGCATCACAGACACAGAGATAGTCCTGGGAGGTCATTTCATCCTTGGTGGAGTTTTCGGCGCCGTCTACCGCATGATTCCGGATGCCATAAATGCCTACTTCAACTACGTGAACGATACCCAGGGAGGCGTCTGCGGCCGCCAGATCGTCTTCAAGATGGAAGACAATCAGAACGACGCGGCCATGGGCCTTGAGGCCGTACGCAAGCTGGTGGAGCGAGACGAGGTCTTTGCCCTGGTGGGTTCTCTGGGAGACGATTCCGAGGCCGCGGCTTGGGACTACATCAACGAGAAGGGTGTCCCAGACATCTTCATCTCTTCAGGGGTCCATCGCTTCGGCATCGACCCTGAGGGTCACCCCTGGACTGTTACGCTTATCCCTAGCTACACCATCGAGGGAACCTTCTTCGGCGAGTATATCTCCGAAAACCTGCCAGGGAAGAAAGTGGCCATCCTCTATGAGAACGGCCCTCAGGGCTGGGACGGCCTGGAAGGCCTCAGGCAGGGACTCGACCCTGACAAGAACGAGTTGGTCTCCGAGCAGAGCTTCGAGCTCACAGCCATCTCCATCAGGTCCCAAGTGGCCAACATGAAGAACGCCGGCGCCGAGGTGGCCGTCCTTTACACCGGCCCCGGCCAGGTCGCTCAGGCCATCACGGAAGCCAATCGGCTAGGGTGGGAGCCTGAATTCCTTATGAGCTACACTGCCGCCGACGATATCATTTTCCAGTTCATCACGCCCGACCTCCTGGAGGGCGCCATAACCTTCCAGGCCTTGAAGCTGGCCGCCTGGGAGGAAGACCCCGCGGTGGCTGAACACTACGAGATCATGGCGGACTACGATGGGCCGACGGTCAGCAACTTCAGCATCTACTCCCAGTTGGTCGGCGAATTGGCCGTGGAAGCCCTCGGCAGAAGCTGCAACAACCTCACCAGAGAGGGCCTAATGGACGCCGTCGAGTCCATTACAGACTGGCACAGTGACCTGCTGCTGGACGGCGTGAACGTAACCGTCAGCGACACTGATCACATCGGCCTGCAGGCCGGCAGGATGCTGGAGGTAGTCATCAAGGACGGCGAGCCCGGGTTCGAGTACTTCGGCCCGCTATTGAACTTCGAGCTCGAGTGAAGCTTAGCGACGCCTGGCACCAGATAGCCGGTTGTCGCACCCCAGCAGATGGCGTGGCTAGTCTTCCTGGTCGTCTTCTCGCTTGTCTTTGAGGAACTCCTCCAGTTCCTCGATTAGCTTCTCGCCGCCAGGAAGCTCAGCGCCTTCGGCGCCCGCCATCGCATCTTCCTCCGATAGGGCATCCGAGCGGCGCTCCAACTCCTGGACGTAGGCGGCGATCTCCGGATTGCTGGCGATCGCCTTACCCACCTCCCGCTCGAAATCGGCCACGGCCTTCTCAAGCTTGCCAAGGTCAAGATCAACATCGAAAAGAGGACTCAAGCTGCGCAGGAGGGCCGCGACCCCTTTGGGGTTCTGCGTCGCCCCCAGGTAGTGGGGCACGGCTGCCCACAGGCTGACCGCTGACAGCCCCTGCCTCCTGCAGCCATCGTGTATTGTGCCGACGATGCCCGTCGGCCCCTCGTAGCGGGTGGGAGCGATGTGCAGCTTCTCCAATTCCGCCGCCAGCCCGGGGTCAGTGGCAAAGCCGGTCAAAGGCACGGAGCGAGAGTGGGGTGTCTCCCCCAGGAACGCACCAAGCCCGACCACCATGGTCACACCGCAGCGCTGGGCCACCTGAAGAACGGCCTCGGTGAATGTCCGCCACTTCAGTTGAGGCTCCGTGCCGAGGAGAAGGACGAAGTCTCGGCTCAGGGCGGGGTCTGCCTTGTAGAAGAAGGCATTGCTGGGCCACTCCAGCTCCCGCTGCAGGTCGGGCATGAGATGGATCATGGGCCGGGTAGTAGTGAAGTCGAAGAACTCCTCGGAGTCGATGCTGGCGAAACGCTCAGCCGACCACAAATCGATCAGAAAGCGCACCGCCAAGGTCGCCGCCTGACCAGCGTCATTCCACCCGCCAAAGGCCATCACCAGAACCGGGTTGCGCAGGGAAGGCAGCTCGTCCGCTTCAAAATGGCTCATCGAAGGCACGCCTCGGCATTCATCTCAGCTCCGCCCAAGGTGGGCTCGTCCTTAGAGGACAGAGTAGCCCGCCAGCGGCCAGGGACGCAATACCTCCGATGCCCTGACAACCCTGCTCGCGGGGGAAAGCGGGCAGGTTTGAACGAATTCGTCCTGACCGTGGAAAGCGCGTAGACACAAACACCTGGTCGTCTTACACTGAAGTCCAGAACGATGGCTGCCTGGGATCATCTTCGTGCCACAACCCTGGGCCGGCTGCAAAGCTTCACGCTCCAACACGAAGCCTTCCTGCCCTATGCGCTAGCTCTGCTGGTCGGCCTAGCCGCCGGCGGTGGAGCCGTAGTATTCCGCCAGCTTATCTCCGCCTTCGACTGGGTCTTCTTCGATCGCCTGGCCGACGGCTTGGGCCTGATGGGTGACCAGCGGGTCATCCTTATCCCTGCTGTGGGCGGCCTGTTGGTGGGGCCCATTGTCTACTTCCTGGCCCGCGAGGCCAAGGGACACGGCGTGCCCGAGGTGATGCTGGCCGTGGAGACGCAGGGAGGGCGCATCCGGCCACGAGTGGCCGTGATCAAGTCCCTGGCCTCCGCTCTCTGTATCGGCAGCGGCGGCTCCGCGGGGCGCGAGGGGCCGATCGTCCAGATCGGCTCAGCCGTAGGCTCCACCTTCGGCCAGGTCCTTGGGCTTTCCGCAGAGAACATTCGCCTGCTGGTGGCCAGCGGCGCCGCCGGCGGCATCTCCGCCACCTTCAATGCCCCCATTGCCGGCGTGTTCTTCGCCATGGAGGTCATCCTCCGCCGCTTCAATCTGCGGAACTTCAGCGTTGTCGTGCTGAGCTCGGTGGTGGCGGATGCCCTCGGCCACACCTTCCTGGGAAATGACCCTGCCTTCGCCATCCCCCACTACGCGCTGGAGAGCAACCTTGAGCTTCCCCTCTACGTCCTACTGGGACTTTTCGCCGCCCTGGCCGGGCTTGCCTTTATCACCGTCCTCTACAAGACCGAGGACATCTTCGACGCCCTGCGTCTGCCAGAGATGGTCAAACCGGCCATCGGCGGCCTGGGGATGGGCCTCCTCGGCCTCTGGTTCGCCGATCTGTTCGGCGTGGGCTACGGCAGCGGCCCAAGCGGTGATGCCATCACCAGCGCCCTCACAGGCACGAGACCCCTGGAGGTTTTCATCGCCCTCGCCGGCCTGAAGATCCTGGCTACTTCCCTCACGATCGGCAGCGGCGGCAGCGGCGGCGTCTTCGCCCCTTCCCTGTTCATCGGAGCCATGCTGGGCGCTGCCTATGGCGATGTTGCCAACAATCTATTCCCCAACGCTACAGCCCCATCTGGAGCCTACGCTCTGGTGGGGATGGGAGCAGTCTTCGCCGCCGCTGCCCGTGCACCCATTACGTCCATCCTCATTCTGTTCGAGATGACCCGCGACTACAGCATCATTCTTCCGCTCATGATGGCCGTGGCCGTCAGCACAGTGGTGGCCCAGATCATAAGGCGCGACACTATCTACAGCCTGAAGCTGCGGCGGCGCGGCGTGGAAATCGAGGAAAGGCGAGAAGTATCGCTCCTAGGGACAATGACCGTGGGACAAGCTATGGCCCGCAACTTCGATGTGGTGTCTGTTGACACCAACGTGAAGGAGCTAATGGAAGGCGTCGCTGCCAGTGGCCAGACGAGAGCGTTTCCCGTGCTCGACCACGAGAGGAAGCTCGTGGGCATCCTCACCCTCACCGATATTGAGCGCGTCCTGGATAAGGATCTGTCGAGCCTGACGGTAGAGGACATCGCTACCAAAAACCCTGTCACCATCTTCCCCGACCAAACCCTGGAGGATGCTATGCGGCGCCTGAGTAGCCAGGGCCTGGAGCAGCTACCGGTGGTCAGCCGCCATGCCCCTTCTGTACTGCTGGGCTTGTTGCGCCACAGCGACGTTATCAACGCCTCGGGCCGCGCTCTGACCGCCAGCGCCCAGCCCGGCCAGCCCGGCCAGCCTGCCCAGCCTGCTCCTGCCCAGGTAGAACTCTACGGCACCGAAGAGATGCAGCTCGACGTGAGCAGCGGCTCCCCTCTGGCGGGCAAGCGCATTCGAGACATAGACCTGCCCGCGGACAGCATCATCGTCTCCATTGTCCGCGACGACTCCCCGATAATTCCCCGCGGCGATGTCTCTCTGGAGCCGGGCGATCGCATTGTCTTCATCGCCCTGCCGTCAGCCGTCCCGGAGCTATGGGAACGGTTCGGCCAGCGTCGCCGCCGCCGGAAACGGTGAGCCACACCTAACGGAGTTGCCGATGACCGAACTGCGGACGAGGCGACTGGGCAGGACAGGCCTGCTGGTCAGCGAGCTCGGCTTCGGAGCAGCGAGCGTGGCCGACGTCCCCGAAGGTGAGGAGACGCTGCTCAGGGCCTTCTCCCTGGGCATCAACTTCGTGGAGACGGGACGATGCTACAGGGGCAGCGAGTACCTCATCGGGAGAGCGCTCACGAGGCTGGGCGAGAACAACGGCGGCGTGCAGGTGGCAAGCAAAACCCTCAAGCGCTCGAGGGATGGCGCCTTGAGCGCCCTGGAGAAGAGCCTCAGCCACCTTGGCCTGCCAAAGGTGGCCATCTATCAGCTAAACAGCGTGGACGAGGAAGCGTGGGAGCAGGTCATGGCCAAGGGCGGAGCCCTCGAAGGGCTCAAGGAGGCGCGGCAGCAGGGGCTTGTAGACTACATCGGGGTCTCCAGCCACACGGTAGAGGTCCTGCGCCGGGCAGTAGAGAGCGAGGAGTTCGATACCATTCAGGCGAAGTACAGCGCCTTCAACACGGAGGGAGAAGCGCTCGTCCACCTGGCGCAGGAGCGGGACATCGGCATAATCGCCATGAAGCCCCTCGGCGGCTTCGGGATGCTCGGATGGCTCAAGTCCTCTCCCCATATCAGGTCCCTGAATGCCAAGACGCTCCTCCGCTATGCCCTATCCAACGCATGCCTGTCGGTGGTGATCCCCGGAATGCGCTTCCCCTGGGAAGTGGAGGAGAACGTGGCCCTGGCGACCTCCTACCGTTGCCTGACGTCCGCCCAAAGGGAGCGCGTCCACAAGCGAGCGCAGACATTCCTGGCGGAGGCGGCCAGAGCAGCGTAGGCCGCCGGCATCAATCGCGGTCTTTTGCCGATGTCCCCTTGCTTTCTATGGCCTGCTTGATCGCCTCGACGGCGCGCTCTACGACCCCCAGAACGGTAGCCTTTTCCTCGGGGAACTTGTACCCTTCCCAGTCCAGCCTGAATATCGGCGGATTGGCATGGTGGTCGAAACAGACCCTGGAGGTCACATCCAGCCCCTCGATCAGAGCGCCGATCTCCGCCAGAACGTCGTAGCGCGACAGCGGTTCGAACTCCCCCGCGGCGTATTCGTCCCAGAGCGGCGTGCCGGGGGTGAGCATGAGGCTCCGCATCCTGATGTAGTGAGGATCGATGGCGTTCAACACCCTTGCCGTCCCCTCCACGTGCTGTCGCGACGCGCTCCTGCCTCCTAGGCCGGGCATCACATACTCAGACAGCTCAAATCCCGCTTCCTTGGCTTTCTTGCCCGCTTCAATCATCTCCTGGGCGGTTACCCCCTTCTTCACCCGTCTCAGCACTTCATCGTCGCCGCTCTCCAGGCCCAAGTGCAATCTGGTGAGGCCCGCCTCTCTCAACTGCCTTAGGTCCCCTGCCCTCTTGTTCAAAACGGTCTTCGCCCGCCCGTAGGAGGTGAGCCGCTCTAGCGATGGGAATACCTGGTACAGATAGCGGATTATCTCGATCAGGTCCTCTGTCTTGATTATGATCGCGTTGGAGTCTGCCAGGAACGCTGTCCTCGGCTCGCCTTCGTATCCCCGGAGAAGCAGATCGTCCACGGCGGCCCTTAGCTCGTCGATGTCATCCTTCACCTCAGCAACCGAGCGGATGGTGTCCTTGCGCGGATAGCCCTTGTAGACTGCACAGAACGTGCAGTAGTTCCAGGGGCACCCCCTCATGACCCTTAAGAGCAGGGAATAGGCCTCGCTGGGGGGCCTGATAGGTGGCAGTTCATACGGCACGCTATTGCTTCTCCCTCGGGCCACTACTGGAGCATATCTCTAATAGACCATTGTACTTCCCACCGGACATTGCTTCACCACCGTTGGGTGAACTCCCTAACCCTGCGGGATGAATCCCGCAGCAACAGATTCTCGGCTCTGGGAAGCCGCGGGTTTAAACCCGCGGGATGGTCCGAAACCCACTATCCACTAAGAATGAACCGGTCATATCCAACGGCCCTGTCGTACAAACTGAAAGGTTTAGCAAGAATTCGTAGCAATTTCCGAGAGATTTTTTACGGTTTTGTGGGCTTTTCCCCTTCCGACACCGCTCTCCTGGTGATAGGCTGAGATCAGTAGGATGCTAGAGCAAGAGACGGATTTCCTTTGAGATCATACCCCATCAATCTGGTCGGTCTGGAGGACAGACCTTGCGTCGTGGTGGGAGGGGGCGAGGTAGCGCAGCGCAAGGTGGAGGCCCTTTTGGAGGCGGGCGCAGGGCAAGTCGTGGTGATCAGCCCTCGCCTGACGCATAAGCTAGAGGCCCTCCTGCAAGCGAAGCGTATCGAGCACCGCCCTCGCGGTTATCAACGGGGAGACCTGGAGGGCGCTTTCGTTGTCATCGCCGCAACGGACGACCCCGATGTAAACGAAGCCGTGTGGCAGGAGTCCCAGGAGAGAGGTCTGCTCGTCAACGTCGTTGACGATCCCCGTCGCTGCAACTTCTTCGTGCCTTCCGTAGTTCGACAGGGAGACCTGACGATCAGCATCTGCACCGGAGGACAAGACCCCGCCCTCTCGGCCCACCTGCGCCGGGAACTCGAGCCACGCTTCGGCCGCGAATATGCCGCCTTCCTGGAGATAGCGGGGGCGCTAAGGGAGCGCGTCGGCAAGGAGCTCGCGGGGCGAGCGCGCTCTCGCTTCTGGTACGCCCTCGCCGATTCGGGAATACTGCCCCTGCTCAAGGATGGCAAACGGCGAGAGGCGGAACGGCTGGCCAACGACATCCTCGCCTCTCATGTCCTGAAGGCGAGAGGCGGCGCGAGGAAGAAGGCCCCCTCCATCTCAGGGAGCCAGCGGTGAATATCCTAGCGATCGGCCTGAACCATAAGACGGCCCCGGTTGAGGTGCGCGAAAGGCTGGCCTTCACCGGCAGCCACCTCCGCCAATCCCTTTCCGCTCTGGCGGAATGTCACGCTCACCAGGATGGCGCCCTTCGGGAGGGCGTCATCCTCTCCACCTGCAACCGCACCGAAATCTATGCCCTGGCCGAAGATGCGGCCAAAGGGCGCGAGTATCTGGTGCGTTTCCTGAGCGATCAGCAAGGCTTACCCCCAGACCAGTTTCAAAGCCACCTCTATGCCTACGAGAACGAGGAAGCCGTGGATCACCTGTTCAGTGTGGCGGCAGGGATCGACTCCATGATCGTGGGGGAAAACGAGATCCTGGGCCAGGTACGAGAAGCCTATACTCTCGCCAGCGCCAGCAAGGCGATAGGGCCGGTGCTGGCGAGGTTGTTTCGCAAGAGCATCACCGTCGGCAAGCGAGCCCGTACTGAGACCACCATCGGTCACAATGCCATCTCGATCAGCTACGCGGCGGTGGAGTTGGCTAAGAAGATCCTCGGCGACCTTGGCGGTTGTCGGGCCTTGGTAGTAGGCGCCGGCGAGACCAGCGAGCTGACGCTGAAGCACCTAATAGACAACGGCATCGGCGAGGTCAACGTCATCAACCGCACCCGCCGCAAGGCCGAGGTCATCGCTCGCCAGTGCGGCGGCCAGGTCCTCGGCTTCGGTCACATCGCCCAAGCTCTCTGCTCGGCGGACATCGTCATCAGCTCCACGACGGCGCCCCATCCGGTTATTCGCGCCCAAGCGGTGGAGCAGGCCATGACCCTGCGCCAGCAGCATCCTCTCCTGCTCGTAGATATCGCCGTGCCGCGCGACGTGGAGCCCGAGGTCGGCAGCATCGACAACGTGTACCTCTACGACATCGATGATCTGGAGAAGGTGGTGGAGACCAATCTGAAGCGCCGCAGGCGCGAGATCCCCAAGGTAGAAGCTATCATCCATCGAGAGCAGACAGACTTCATGGCCTGGTTCAGGACCCTGGAGATGCTGCCCACCATCACCAGCCTCAGAGGGCGAGCCGAGGAGGTCCGCCTGGCGGAACTGGAGAAAGCTCTGCGCAGGCTGGGCCCCCTCTCCGAGCAGCAAAGGACGATCGTTGAAGCCCTCTCCCTGGGCATCGTAAACAAGCTGCTTCATCCCCCTATCATTAACCTCAAAGGGCGCGCCAATGGCCAGGGGGGCCATCTCTACGCAATGGTGCTTCGAGAGCTCTTCGCTCTGGAAGACGGAAAGAGCGGGGACAACCAGAGCGAGACGTAACGGCGGAGGAGGGATGTTGAGGGCCAACCGCCGCACCTTTCTCATCGGCACGCGTGGCAGCCGACTGGCCAGGATACAGGCCGATTCGGTGCGAGAGATCCTTTCTTCCCTCCACCCGGACAGGACCTGGCGGCTGCAGCCAATACGAAGCGAAGGCGATGTCCGGCGGCAGGCCAGCCTGGCCAGCATCGGCGGCTACGGCGTCTTTGTGAAGGCGCTGGAGGAGAGGCTGCTGGCTGGCGAGATCGACTTGGCCGTGCACAGCCTGAAGGACATGCCCACGCGACTGACAGAGGGCCTGGAGATAGGGGCCGTTCTCCCCCGCGAAGACGCCAGGGACGCGCTGGTCTCCCGTGGCGGCCAAACCCTGGAGGGCCTGCCGAAGGGAGCCGTGGTGGGAACGGGCAGCGTCCGCAGACGCGCTCAGCTCCTCGCCTATCGAAGCGATCTGGCGATCCAGGACGTACGGGGCAACGTCGACACCCGCCTGCGGAAGCTGCACAGCGGAGGCTATGACGCCCTGATCCTGGCTGCGGCGGCGCTCATACGTCTCCAGCGCACTTCGGTCATCAGCCAGTATCTGCCCCTGCCGCTCATGCTGCCCTCCGTCGGGCAGGGAGCCCTGGTGGTCGAGGTGAGAGCGAACGACGAAGAGGTGAGAGGGCTGGTCCAGCCGCTTAATCACCCGCCCACGGAGAGAGCCGTAAGTGCCGAACGGGCCTTCCTCTCCGCTCTGGGCGGTGGCTGTGCTGTGCCCGTCGGCGCTCACGCGGCGGTATCCGACGGGCGCCTGCATCTGCAGGGCATGGTGACAGACCCAGACGGCGGGAGGGTGATCGGCGACAGCCTCAGCGGCCCCGCCGCGCAGGCCGAAGATATCGGTCGACGACTGGCAGACAGGCTCCTCAGCCGGGGCGCCGACCAGATTCTGGGCGAGGCGACAAGTGGGCAGTAAGGGCCTGGTCTACCTGGTGGGAGCGGGCCCCGGCGATCCGGGGCTGATCACGGTGAAGGGCCTGGCCTGCCTTCAGAAGGCGGATGTAGTCGTCTACGACCGGCTGGTCAGCCCGGCCCTGCTCAGACAGGCCCCTCAGGGATGCGAGATGATCGACGTGGGCAAGAGCCCCAAGCAGCACACCCGCTCGCAGGAGGCGATCAACGCCCTCCTGGTGGAGAAGGCGCTGGCGGGGAAGGTGGTGGTGCGCCTGAAGGGAGGCGACCCCTTCCTCTTCGGCCGCGGCGGCGAGGAGGCGGAAGCCCTGGCGGAGGCGGGGGTGCCCTTCGAGGTGGTGCCGGGGGTGACCAGCGCTATCGCTGCCCCGGCCTACGCCGGCATACCTGTCACCCATCGGGATCATACCAGCGCCTTCGCCGTGGTCACCGGCCACGAGGACCCCACCAAGGCCGATTCCAGCCTCGACTGGCAGAAGCTGGCCACGGGGGTAGGCACCCTGACCTTCGTCATGGGCGTCGGCAACCTGCCCAAGATCGTGGCCAAGCTGATCGAGCATGGTCGAGACCCCCGCACGCCGGTTGCCGTCGTTCAGCAGGGAACGGAAGCCAGCCAGAAGACGGTGGCCGGCACCCTGACCGACATCGTGGAGAAGGCACGTGAGGCCGCCATCAGGCCGCCGGCGGTGATCGTCGTCGGCGAGGTAGTGGCCCTGCGGGAGAAGCTGCGTTGGTTCGATACAAAGCCCCTGTTCGGCAAGCGCGTCCTGGTCACCCGCTCGCGCGACCAGGCGAGCGCCCTCTCCGAGCGGCTGCGAGAGCTGGGAGCCGAACCGCTGGAGCACCCGACCATCGACATCGCCCCGCCCAAGGACTTCGGCCCCCTGGATGACGCCATCGCCGAGCTCGCCGCCTACGACTGGCTGATCTTCACCAGCGCCAACGGCGTGCGTGCCTTTGTCGATAGGATGATCGAGAAGCGAGCGGGCACGCCGGCCCTGAGCGGGCGGAGGATCGCCGCCGTCGGGCCGGCCACCGCCCAGGCGCTGGCAGAGCACGGCCTCCGCGCCGACTACATGCCGCCGGTCTATACGACCGAAGGGATCGCCGCCGGCCTCGGCGACGTCGCCGGACAGCGCATCCTCCTCCCGCGAGCGGCACGGGCACCCAGGCAACTGGCGCGGGCCCTGCGGGACAAGGGAGCGGCGGTCGATGAAGTCGCCGCCTACCGAACGCTGGCCGTCGGCGCATCGGACGAACTGAAGGCTCTGCTAGCGGACGGCCAGATCGATATCATCACCTTCACCAGTTCATCCACAGTACGCAACCTAGCCGCCAGCCTCCGGCCTTCCCAACGCTCTCAGGTTATGTCACGCTGCCTGGTGGCCTGCATCGGGCCGGTCACCGCCCGGACGGCGGAGCGGCTGGGCATCCGCGTGGACGTGATGGCCAGCGAGCACACCATCGCCGGGCTGGTGGACGCCATTGTCACCGCTGTTGCTGAAAGAAGGCAAAATGATGAGCGCTGAACAGACTGTCGACAGGCTACGACTTCGCCGCGAGGCGGAGGAGGCTGAGGAGGCCCTTCTCCACCGACCCCGCCGTCTGCGGCGGCTCGACAACCTGCGCCGCCTAGTGCGGGAGACCCGCCTCTCCGCCGACGACCTCATCTATCCCCTGTTTGTCGTCCACGGCCGGGGGATCAGGCAGGAGATCGAGTCCATGCCCGGCACCTACCACTGGTCGCTTGACCTTCTCCCCGCGGAGGTGGAGGAGGTCGCCGGCCTGGGCATCCCGGCGGTGATCCTGTTCGGCATTCCGGCGGTCAAGGACGCCATCGGCAGCGAGAACTTCGACGAGCATGGCATCGTCCAGGAGGCGATCCGGGCCATCAAGAAAGCCGTGCCGGAGCTGGTGGTGATCACCGACGTCTGCATGTGCCAGTACACCGACCACGGCCACTGCGGCATC